>JBOGLY010000007.1:0-18327 GCA_050746425.1 Acidobacteriaceae bacterium | reverse complement strand
GTCCTTCTCTATTCGCTTCAAGAGATTTTGATCCAGCGGTCGGCGGAAGAATGGGTATCCAGGCTGAACGAGGCACACATTCCAGCGGCAACGGTTAGGAATGTCGACGAAGTTTTCTGCGATCGCCAGGTACTTGAACGCAAGCTGATTGTTGAGTTTGAGCACCCCGAACTTCAGACTGCAAAAAGCATTGCCAACCCGGTCCGCCTATCGGCAACGCCGGTTTCCTATCGTCTTCCTCCTCCATTGCTGGGGGAGCACACCGAGGCGTTGCTGGCTAGCGTTGGCTACTCGCGCGAGCAGATTGCCGATGCCGTTGGAAAAGGGGCGATCTAGTCTCCAGGTGCAAAACTGTTTCTGCGGCGAATGAAATTGCGACGCATCTCTCGGGGATCTTCTGTTCGCCGTTAACTATGATGGAGCTTCAGAACATGTGCGCCGATGTGTATCCCAATTCAACGCGCCGATGGTCCTTGAAACGATTTATTTTCTGGAACAGCGGTCCAGACAATCAGCGGAGTAGAAAATGAACAGAGTTCTCGCAAAAATAAATTGCACAGCGTTATCAATCTTGCTGGTATTTCTTGCCCTGTCCGGCGCCAGCGCATTCGCACAAGCCGCCGTGTCGGCAGCCGTTGGCCCGCAAAAAGTGATTCTCGATACTGACATCGGCGACGACATTGACGACGCGTTCGCATTGGCGCTCGCATTGTCGAGCAATCGAGTCCAGCTTGTCGGCGTAACCACGGCGTGGGGCAACACGGACCTGCGCGCTCGCCTGGCGGAGCGCTTCCTCACCCAGACGGGCCATGGCAATGTTCCGGTATCGGCGGGCCTTGTGACGCACGACAGTACTGTTTTTACGCAGGCCCGCTGGGCGAGCGAGTTTCCTAAACCCGCGAACGGCTGGCCGAACGCGATCGATTTTATCCTCAGCGAGATCCGTCAAAACCCCGGACAAATCACTCTTATCTCAATCGCGCCATTCAGCAATGTCGGCGCGTTGATCGATAAAGACCCCGCCACTTTTCGCAAGCTGAAGAGAGTTGTCATCATGGGCGGATCGATCCGTCGCGGCTACGGCGATCTAGGTTATTTGCCAGACCGCGGCCCCAGTTCGGAATACAACGTTCGAATGGACATCCCAGCCGCAAGGAAACTTTTTGCCTCCGGCGTTCCGCTATATATGATGCCTCTCGACTCCACTCAACTCGAGTTGGATGAGGTCATGCGATCCAGGCTGTTCAGCCAGGGGACGCCTGCAACCGATGCATTGACGCTTCTTTATCAGCAGTGGACCGCGTCAACATTGAATCCGACGCCCACACTTTACGACGCAATGGCAGTGGCCTATGTGATCGATCCGAGCCTTTGCCCCACGCAGTCGATGCGCATACGAGTCGACGACCAGGGTTACACCCGCGTGGAGCCGGGCGCCCCGAACGCGCACGTATGCATGAAGTCTGACTCCGATCGGTTCTTCCACTTCTACATCCCCACGGTTCTAGGCGAGCATGCGTCTCAATGAATTTATGGCTTCTCCTCTCCGCCCTTAGATTTCGGTTGCCACCTTTTCCTTTCCGGCACGGCCGTCGGAATGGGCTCCCGTGAACTCGCGGCAACCGTCGCGTCTGTGGGGGCGGCACTAACTTTTTCCTGCGGAGCCTTGTCGGGACTGATTGCTG
Source organism: Acidobacteriaceae bacterium (assembly GCA_050746425.1). Classification (GTDB taxonomy): domain Bacteria; phylum Acidobacteriota; class Terriglobia; order Terriglobales; family Acidobacteriaceae; genus JAKAAZ01. The sequence goes on along the minus strand of JBOGLY010000007.1, from coordinate 16,642 downwards.
ACGAAGGGGATTCAACATTCATTGGGGAGGACGCAGTTGCAGGTCGCCACTTCTTGCGATGAACTTCAGCAGTCGGTTCGACCGGCTGAACCGGTGCCGGCGCGATGGCTGCTAGCTCCACACTCGAAGGAATTTGGACGATTGCGGCAGGTGTAGGGTCAGCCGAGTGTGGACTGGATGTCGCGACAGTTTCCGTCGAGGCAAACTCGAAGGCAACAGTTGCGTTGATCTTTTCACTTTCTGTCGAACCCCACAGGCCTCTTTTCTTCTCTATGCTTTCCAGCAACAGCTCCGCCACATCCTTGACGGTGATTTCGTCCGCATCGCTTTTCCCTGGAGTGCTGCCGAGCATGTTTTTGCAAAACGGGCAGCCCACGGCAAGCGTCTTTTTGAGCGTTGACGAGCTCAGGCGCTGTTCAACTTCGCGGAATCGGTTGTCGGAAATTCGCTCTTTGCCCGGCTCTTCCTCTTTCCAGAATTGCGCACCGCCGGCCCCGCAGCAGAATGAGTTTTCGCGGGTGCGTTCCAACTCCACGAACTCGCTTCCAAGAACGCGCAATACATTCCTGGGGGCGTCGTACACTCCGTTATGCCGGCCGAGATAACAGGGATCGTGATATGTGATGCTCGAATCCAGGCGGCCTACATCCAGCTTCCCAGCCGAAACAAGCGACTCCAGATACACCGTGTGATGCATCACCACGTAGGCGCCGCCAATCTGCCGGTACTCATTGCCAATCGCATTCATGCAGTGCGGGCAACTTGCGATAATAAGTTTCGGCCGCGCAGCATTCAATGTGGCAACGTTTCGATCGGCGAGTTCCCGATATAAAAGCTCATTGCCGGCGCGTCGGGCACTGTCGCCGGTGCAGCATTCCTTTTTTCCCAGAACCGCAAAATTTACACCCGCGTACTCAAGCAGTTGAACCAATGCGCGCGCGGTCTTCTGTGCCTGCGGATCGTAGCTCGCCGCGCACCCCACCCAATAGAGAACATCCGCATCCGGATTTTCCTCGGTCGTCTTCACTGGCAAGCCCTTGGCCCAGTCCATGCGCTTGTCGTGATTGATGCCCCAGGGATTGTTTGAACGTTCCATGCCGCGAAAGGCGGTCTGCAATTGAGTGGGAAAAACGCCTTCCATCATTACCTGGTTGCGACGAATGTCGATGATGTCGAGCATCTGTTCGTCCTGTACCGGACAGACTTCCATGCAGGCGCCGCAAGTTGTGCAGGCCCAGGCAGCTTCTGCTGTGATCGCAAATTGCAGCATTGGACGAGGGCTTGCTTGCCCGTCGCCAAACCCGGACTTCCTTGCCGAAAGATCGTTTAGCTCCATGCGCTTGTTAATTTCCAGAGCCGCCGGACTTAGCGATTTTCCCGTTGCAGTCGCAGGACAGACATCCTGACAGCGATTGCACTGGATACAAGCATAGGCATCCAGCAGGCGCGGCCAGGCGAGGTCTTCCAACCGATTTGCACCAATCTGTGGAATTTCCGACTCATCGCGCGTCGCTTCGAGACCTACGTCTACCAGCGGCAGGACTCCCGGGCCATCGCGCCGCGCAAAGAAATATTTCAGCGGCGTCATAAAGATGTGAATGTGCTTGGTATACGGAAAGTAAGCGAGGAAAAGCAGTACGCTTCCCAGCGCTCCCCAATACCCAAAAATGCGCCAGGCATACGCATTCTGCGGCGTGAACAAATGGGAAAGCAGCGTGGCGAAGGGTTGATATTTATCCGGTCCTTGCTGCGCCAGTCGCGCGCCTTCTCCAATGGAACGGCTTGCGACGTGAAACAAGATGAAGCCGGAAACCAGAAGCGAGTCCCAACTGATGTAACGCCGCCTCACGTCCGGATGCAGCAGCGTGGTTGGATTGAAGTGAAAATCGCGTCGGGAAGGGACAAAAAATCTGCGAATTACAAGCGCCACTACTCCCAACAAAACAAGAAAACTCAACAGGTCTGCCACAAAATTGTAAAAGGCGCCCGGCGCGGTGTTGGAAGAGATTGACAGATTGGTGTAACCGCCGATCGCATCTACACAGTTGACCATGATGTAGACTACAAATCCGTAAAAAATAAACGCGTGAAATGTACTGACGACCGTCCGCTTCTTAAATGTGCGCGTCTGCCCTAAAGAGGTGCGAAGTGCATACCAAAGGCGCTGCGGAATGCGGTTCGTCCTTACATCGCTGTCCTGGCGACCGCGACCGATGCGCTGATACACGCCGTAGAATCCGTATGCTCCCCACGCGCAGGTAAGCAGCGCAAAGATCAGGAACGCGTATTTTTGCGAAAGCGGAAGCATCCAACACGGCCCCAAACAACGACGAGTGCGACGCGGGTGTTTACTTGCGGATTACGTCAATCATCGCAGGGACGATCTGGTTCACATCGCCGACGATGCCGTAGTCCGCCACTTTGAAAATCGGTGCATCCGGATCTTTATTGATCGCAACAATGCATTTGCTTTTTGCCATGCCAGAAAGATGTTGCACCGCGCCGGAGATGCCGATAGCTATATAGGCCTTGGGTTGCACGGTTTTCCCGGTCTGTCCAACCTGCTCGGAATACGGTCTCCATCCCGCGTCGACAATCGCCCGGGTCGCGCCAACCGCGGCGCCAAGCTCATCCGCCAGGCCTTCAACAAGCGCGTGAAAGCCTTCCGCGCTGCCGACTCCTCGGCCGCCGGCCACCACAATTTCTGCCTCGGCCAGCGAAACGCGCGAGGTTTTCTCTTCCGATTTACCTGTGATTTGTACCCGCCGATCAGGCAGCGTCAAGTCTACGTCAAACTGCTCGGCTGGTTGCGTACCCGGCGTGGTTGTGGCAAACGCGCCTTGTTTCGGCGTAACAACGACCACCGGCGCATCCGCCGTAATTCTCTCCGTAACTCGAGCCAGATATGTGTAGCGCTCCGCGGAGAAGGCGCTGTCCGCATTTCTGAGACTGATAACATCCTCCAGCAGCGGCGCATCCAGCTTGACTGCCACGCGTGGGCTATACTCGCGTCCGCTTCTGCTTGCCGCGATCATCACCGTATGCGCTTCACCCTCCTTTGCGACCTGCGCCACCGCCGCCGACCACAGTTCGGCATCGTACTGAGCAAGTTCAGCTCGATCCGCCACCAGAACTTCATCGACCAGTAATGCAACTTCATTTGCAACGTCTGCGATTCCAAAGCCGAGCACGAGCGCGGCGACAGGCCCTTCCCTGCCAAGCTCGCGCGCGCAGGTCGCCATCTCATAGACGCTTTTGCTTAGCTTCCCATTCGCGTATTCCGCAACCAGCAGGATCATGCAATCACCCGTGCTTCATTGCGCAATAGCTCCACCAACTGCGCAGCAGCCGCCGTCGAATCTTTCCCGTCCAATATCTTGTTCAACCTGGGTTTCACCTGCACCTCAACGCCCAATATTTTCAACTTTGCGTCCACATCAAACTGTTCCAGCGCCTCCACTCGAAGTTCCTTCTTTTTTGCGCGCATGATGTTAGGCACAGTGGGGTACCTCGGTTCATTCAGCCCTTGCTGCGTTGTGATGACAACAGGTAACGGCACAGAAAAACTTTCGCGGCCTTCCTCTGCATCGTGCCTGCCCGTCAACGCATTGCCATGGATCTCCAGAGCGCTCACCCATGTCACTTGAGGCCATTGCAATCGCTCCGCAGTCGCAGCCCCTAGCGCTTGGCTGTCCCAATCGGCTTGCTGGCCGCCACAAAAAATTAGATCCACGCTTTCCTCCTGCGCAACCTGCGCCGCCACCTTGCTAAGTGAAATAGGGTCCAGCGATAAGTCTGTCATCACATGGATCGCGCGATCCGCTCCCATCGCCAACACCGTGCGCAACGCCTCCTGGCTCCGTTCTGGACCAACTGCGAGCGCTATCACTTCCGCACCCACTCCGCTCTCGCGAATTCGCAGCGCCTGCTCGACCCCATACTCGTCCATGGTGTCGACCACCAGCTTGCTTGCGCTCAAATCAACATCGCCATCCCGAATGCGCACAGTCTCTTCCGCGTCTGGCACCTGCCGAATCAGCGTCAATATTCGCATATTCCCCTTCAAGGCTGTGCCATCCGTTTTTGCATCTGCGTCAGTGAAACGATGCGGAAAACAGTAGCGTCGGTTTTGGATCGAGGAGTTGCTTCAGATATGGCCCGGGCTCGTCACTACGGTGCGCCTCCATCGCCTCCAGCTTTATCTTTAGGTCCTCAACCGGAGTTTTGTACAAAAACGGCGTCTCTTCCAGGACCGCGAGATGAAACCAGTTTGTTCTGCTTGCATCGAGCGCCTGGATCCAATCCCGTGTGTTAACCATCTCCGCCTCGATGGCCGCATCCAGATTGCTTCGTTCCGCCGCCGGATTTCCCTTTTTCAAAAGGCAATTGTTGATCGCAATCTGTGCTTTATACAGATGGCAATCGGTCTTGGAACGAAGCAAAAGTCCGCGATAGCGGTCGCGCTGGTCCTCGATCACCGGCTTTCCTCCAGCAGCCAGAGCGCGGTTCAGGAGTTCGACTGTCTTTCCCAAACGTGGAAGCATCGCTTCGTCGAATGACTGTGTGGCGCGGACAAGTTCGTCCTCATCGAAGTATCGTATACCGGCCTCGAACATAATATTCAGTCGCGCAATGTCGCTGGGCAGTGGGAATAGCTCTCGTTCCCAGGCGGACCGTTCATGTTCATTGAGACGGGTAATGTCGGGCACAAGCGGTCTCGTAATCCAACGCGCTTGTGTCTGCGCCCCGCCGCCCGCATACCAGTTCATCCTGGGCCACGCGCGCATGGCTTCGTCACCCGTCTTCCATGCCTCGATCAACAGGGCCGCCGACTCATGATCACCGTCGCACCAGCGTTCCGCTGTGGCGAGAAGAAACTGGTCTGGGTCGGCGAGGTTCCCACGAATAAGTTCCGCACAGAGTTCCTGGTTGATGTTGTATGGGCATTGCGGCGGAGAAAACAGCCCGCCATTCGTGAAAAGTCGTCGCGATTTAATTTCCGGCGTCAGCTTGTGAGCTTCCGCAAACCTCTCGATTAGTAAGCCCGGCGCTGGCACCCCGATAATCGGCTCGGCATCGTAACCGGCCGCGACGACAATGCTGAGGTATGGATCTACTCCTGCCGCCGCGTCCTCTCTGACATAGGTCCTGCTAGGATGGCCAGCCGGAGCGGAGAGCAGAGTTCCCCCGACGGGATGACACAGCGTGACGCCTTGCGGCAAATTCACGGAAATGCTTCTGCGCTCTTCATCCGTGTATTCGTCATTGATTTCCATAATGACTTCAAACTCAGGATTGACTTTTCGCCCGGCTTTAAGAATGGTCTCGCTAAAATTAGCAACCATCCCTTCGATCGTCTTAGAGCGCGCAAGAAAAGAACCATTGGGCCCGAAATACAGCTTGCTTGCAAAGGGGATACCCGAACCGCTGTCCTGCACCCAGATCGCGAAGTAGCGCAGATCCGGGACCTGTGCCATCAGAGCCGTCGTCATCTCCGCATAATGTTCCAGCACCCTCGGATGGGCGATGTCCAGAGCATATCGAGGCGTGAGACTGCGCCCTGGATGATCGGTGCGGGAACCGCGCAACTCGGGATAACGATCGAAGATTTTTTCCGAAACGCATCGCGGCTCATAGCAGGTAAATCCAGGTTTCAGTCCGTAACTGCGGGCCATCATCGCCGCTTCGTGCAGATCCGCGAGATTGTTCGCCAATTCTTCGGGAAGATAGGTTCCCTTCGTCAGCGAACTCTCCACAAACGCGTCAAGCGCCGGAGCATAGCTGCAATACCACGCGTATGAATCATGGATGAATTTTCGGTGGCGTACGTGATATCCGCCGGAATCGGCATAACGGTTGATCTCGACGCCCGTGTGTCCTAGGCGTGCAATCTCCCGCATTTGGCTTCGCCGGTCGAAGCCCTTCGAGAACCGATACATTTGGTTCATCGAATCGTCCCACATGGTGAAGCGCTCGGTGAACTCGTACGTCGAGATCCGGTCCGTTTCACCTGCCGGATCCGCGATCCAACCGAGTGCGGCCTTACAGACATTCCGGGGCGTGCCTCCAGCGATAATCAACCCGCCTCCTGCCGGTACCACGAGTTCCCATTCCCTGATTCCCGCTACTGACGCCAACCGCGCCGCCGCCGGAGGAAACGCACGAATGTCCTCGTCCAACGCCAAGACAATATCTCCATTCTCAATATTTCCGGTGCGGTCCCATTCCACCACGCGCGCCCCGGTTGCCTGGGCCAGTTCCGCAGACGCGGTTTGAACGGCTATGTCGCTCTGCGAGGCCATAAGAATGCGCTTAAAGTTCGGCGCAGTTTCAGAAGCGGAAGCGGGTACTGCGGCGGTGACGTTTGCGACAGTCGCCAATGCCGCTGTTCCAGTGCAAATGAAGTCTCTTCTTGAAAGCCTTCCCATCAATATGCTCCTCCCGCGGAATTGACACTATTCGTCCAATTCAATCAACAAAAGACCGCCAGCGAACAAATTTTTCGAGATGTTCTGAGTTGCAGGACATCCTATTGCGCCATGGCAGTTTTCCTTCGTCGTTGCTTCTCCAAATGCCCAGCGTGATTCTGCCATCCACTTCACCCATTTCCATACCGCACTTTATACTGCAAGGTGCAATTTGATAGTTCTCCGCATTTTCGCAACCTACAAATTTCACTGCGACAGCTTAATCTACCCTTGATGGCGTGGCTGCGCAACCCCAGCTAGAGGTTTTCGCTCCGATGGAAAAGTTAGAAGCGAAAGACGGACTCAGAATGCCGCTGACGTCCTTGAGTAACGATGAAAGAATCCTGCGGGATTCAGTTCGCAAATTTGCGCAAAACAAAATTGCCCCTTTGGTCCGGGAGATGGATGAGGCGCAGAAGATTCATCCGTCCCTGCTGCCGCAACTGTTCGAATTGGGCATTCTCGGCATGGAAACGCCGGAAAAGTACGGAGGGTTCAACGGATCGTTTTTTGGCTCCATCTTAGCGGTGGAAGAAATCTCCGCTGTCGATCCCGCGATTGGCGTATTGGTTGACGTACAGAATACCTTGACCGTGAACGCGCTTCTGCGGTGGGGATCGGAGGAGCAGAAAAGGAAATACCTGCCGAGAACCAACACGGATACCATTTGTTCCTACGCGCTCAGCGAGGCCAGCTCTGGCTCAGATGCATTCAGTCTCAAAACTTATGCGCGTCGCGACGGCGAATCTTACGTGCTAAATGGACGCAAGCTCTGGATTTCGAACGCAGCCGAAGCCAATCTCTTCATCGTATTCGCAACTGTGGATCCTTCGGCTGGTTATAAGGGCATTACCGCTTTTGTCCTCGAGCGCGGAACGCCCGGCTTTCAGGTGGGGAAGAAAGAAGACAAGCTGGGGATTCGCGCGTCATCCACGTGCGAGTTGCTGCTGGATGACTGCCGCTTGCACGCAGACAGCGTCCTGGGACAGCCCGGAAAAGGCTACAAGATCGCAATCGAAACCTTGAACGAGGGCCGCATCGGAATCGCCGCGCAGATGTTGGGACTGGCCCAGGGAGCATGGAATTATGCCGCAAAGTATAGCCAGGAACGTCGCCAGTTCGGTAAATCCATCGCGAAATTCCAGGCGGTCCAATTCACGCTCGCCGAGATGGCAACTGAAATCGAAGCGGCGCGATTGATGGTTTACAACGCCGCGAGAATGAAGGACGCCGGCTTAAATTTCGTGAAAGAAGCGGCCATGGCAAAACATTTCGTCTCAACCGTCGCCGAACGGGTCGCCAGCCAGGCGGTAGAAATTTTCGGCGGATATGGATTTGTCAAGGACTATCCCGTGGAAAAACTTTATAGAGATGCAAAGATAGGAAAGATTTACGAAGGCACCTCGAATATGCAGTTGGCCACCATCTCGAAGCTCATCCTTTCAAGCTAGAGTGTGTACCGTCCCGCTTCCGTCATTGCTTTCGCAATTTCCTGCCCCAATGCAACTGTGTTTGCCGGCTCGTGCTTAGTCAATCGCCGAAAGATCGCCATCCGCGTCCGCAGCATATCGCCTTCGGCAGCCGCGCCGAGAATCTGTTCGGCGGAAGTCTCCAGTATGCGAAATGAGCGGGACGCATAGTACTGCGCCATGCGCACCGCCAACGGACTACGGCCGAGCATTTTCTCCACACGCAGAATCGCGGACTCAAGCACGAGCACCTCCATGATCATGTCGGCAAGCGCGCCCATGACCTCCTGCTGCTCCGCCAGCTCGGCCCCAAATCTCTCCGAAGCTGCGCCCGCACAAAACAAAGCCAGTTTCTTCGCGCTTGCAAGTAGAAAATACTGCTCGCCAAGACCGCCTTCACGCTGCTCGCGAACCTTGGGCCCAGCCAGCACTTCACCCATCACCCCCTGAATCGCAGGCAACAGAGCGAGCTTTCCCTCCGTCGCGCGCTTCATCGTCCATCCAGTGATAATCAGGCGATTGATCTCGTTGGTGCCTTCGAAAATTCTATTGATGCGCGAGTCGCGGTAACTCCGCTCCGCGGAATAGTCCTCGACGTATCCATACCCTCCGTGCAGTTGCACTCCATTGTCCACCACGCGTTCCAACATCTCCGAGCACCACACTTTTACAATCGAGCACTCGACTGCATATTCTTCAATGCGCTTTTGAATCTCCTCGGTTGGCGCCGCGCCGCCTTTCTCAAGCTGCGCCAAGGATGCATCAATCGCTCCCACCACTCGATACACCAGGGATTCGCCGGCAAAAATTCCAGCGGCGCTTTCCGCGATCATCTGCTGCACCAATCCAAAGGACGCAATCGGTTTTCCGAAAGCAATGCGTTCCCTGGCGTAACGAATGCCGCTGCGAAGCGCATATTTGGCACTGCCAATCGCCGCTGCACCCAGCTTGTACCTGCCAACGTTAAGAATATTGAACGCGATGCGGTGCCCTTTGCCGGCTTCGCCTAATAGGTTTTCAACCGGCACCTTGCATTCAGCGAGGCTCAGCGGGCATGTGGAGGAGCCGCGAATTCCCATCTTGTGTTCTTCTGGACCAACAGTCATTCCCGCAGTTCCCGCCTCTATCAAAAAAGCGGCAAACTTCTCGCCGTCGATTTTCGCAAATACCGTAAACAGGTTCGCGATACCGGCGTTCGACGTCCACATTTTCTCTCCGTTCAGCACGTAGTATTTCCCGTCTGCGGACAGCCTTGCCTGGGTGCGAATGTTCATTGCGTCGGAGCCAGAGGACGCTTCGGAAAGCGCATAGGCTGAGGTCCACTCCCCGGATGCAAGCCGGGGCAGATATTTTCTCTTCTGCTCTGGCGTGCCATACCAGACCAATGGCAGGGTGCCAATGCCAACATGCGCGCTGAAGGAAACAGAGAAGCTGCCGCAGATGGCAATGTTTTCCGCGATCAGGGCGGACGTTGTTTTATCCATCTGCAGCCCGCCATATTCCTCGGGAACATCAATGCCCATCAAACCCAGCTCCCCCGCCTTTCGGAGGAGACTCTTTGTCACGTTGAAATCCTTCGCTTCAATCGCTGCGATTTGCGGCTGGATTTGCTTCTCTGCAAACTCTGACGTCGTCCGCTCGATCTGGCGCTGCACGTCAGATAAATCTTCGAGCGTAAAAATATCCCCCGGCGCGACATTTTCAATTAAAAAGCTTCCGCCAGTGCCACGTCGAGGATTCGACCCCGCCGAGCCGGTCATTGAAGATTTCCCATGTCTGATTGTTGTTGCACGTTGCCTCTCAACTTTGAAGATTTTCGAAAATTCCGGCCGCACCCATTCCGCCGCCAACGCACATAGTCACCAATCCATATTTTCCTCTGCGACGTTTCAGTTCGCGGAGAATAGTGGCCGTCAACTTCGCGCCCGTGCAGCCCAGCGGATGACCGAGTGCAATCGCGCCGCCGTTGACATTGACCTTTGCCGGATCCATCCTCAGCAGCTTCATCACCGCCAGCGACTGCGCGGCGAACGCCTCGTTCAGCTCAATCGCATCCATCTGCTCCAATGTAAGCCCCGCCAGCTTCAATGCTTTGGGAACTGCATAAACAGGGCCGATTCCCATCTCTTCAGGCAGGCATCCGGAATAAGCGAAAGACACAAATCGCGCCATAGGTTTCAATCCCAGCGAAACTGCAACTTCCTCAGAGGTCACCACCGCAGCGGCGGCGCCATCGGAAGTTTGCGAAGAGTTCCCCGCCGTCACAATGCCCTTTAAATGAAAAGCCGGCCGCAGCTTTTGTAAAGCCTCGTACGACGTGTCGGCGCGCGGACCCTCGTCGATCTTGAATTCCGCCTCGTTGCGAGTCGGTTTTCCGTTATCGTGCCCGACGGAAAATGAAACAGGAACGGACACAATTTCGTCGTCGAACTTGCCCGCGTGAATTGCCGCGAGCGCCTTACGATGGCTTGCAAGCGCGAACTGATCCGACTCTTCCCGGGATATCCCATAGTGTCGCGCGACTCGTTCCGCAGTCAGCCCCATAGACATGTACGAGTCGGGATAGTGCTCGACAAGCCAGGGATTAACGGCAATTTTGTTGCCCCCCATAGGGACGAACGACATCGACTCCGCTCCTCCGGCGACAATCGCATCCGCCGAACCGCCGCGAATTCTTTCCGCCGCAAGAGCGATGGATTGAAGTCCGGAAGCGCAATATCGATTGATCGTCATCGCAGCGGCCTCCACTGGCAGTCCCGCACGCAGAGAAATAATGCGGGCCAGATTCATTCCCTGCTCCGCTTCCGGCATTGCACAGCCGATGATCACGTCTTCAATCCGCTTCACGTCAAGCTCCGGAATGCGATCCAAAGCTCCTCGTACGGCAATCGCTCCCAGATCGTCCGGGCGCGTCGATCGCAGAGCGCCATTGGGCGCTTTCCCAACCGCGGTCCGCACCGCACTCACGATGAATGCATCCTTCATGCTGGTTCCCTTTTAATTTCGCAGCGGCTTGCCGGTTTTCAATGTGGCCGCGATTCGTTCCGCCGTCTTCGGCTCTCCACAGAGCGACAAAAACGCCTCGCGCTCCAAATCCAGAAAATATTGTTCGTTGACCTGCGTCCCAGCGGTGACTTCGCCGCCGCACAACACCTTTGCAACCAGACGCGCAATCTTCACATCATGATCGCTGATGAATTCAGCCTCTCGCATCATATGGATGCCGAGTTGTAGGTTCGCGAGAATACCTTCTCCAGGCGCGGGAATTTTGGTGCGCGGCAGCGGTGGCACGTAACCTGCATCCGCCAGCCTCACGGCCTCCGATTTCGCGTCGAGCAAAAGTTGCTCGCGGTTCATCGTAATGCCATCGGATTCGCGCAACAGGTGAAGTTTCTTTGCCTCCGTCGCGGAACTGGAAACTTTGGCCATGGCAATTGTCTCGAATGTACTCCTCAGCGAATCATTCATTTCTACGGAGTCGCTCCGGCTGCCGGTCCGAACGGCATTCGCGGCATCAATGGCCCGCAACGTCATTTCCTTGCATCCGCCGCCAGCAGGCAGCAGTCCTACGCTGGTTTCGACTAAACCCATATAAAGTTCGATGTGCGATTGGCGAGCGGCAGCATGCAGCGCGACCTCCGCGCCCCCGCCAAGACACATCCCGAACGGAGCAACCACCACGGGCCGAGAGCAGAAGCGAATCACCTGCGTCATCGCTTGAAATTCGCGAACGAACCCTTCCATCTCGTCCCACTCTTCATCCTGTATCGCCAACAACACCTGCATCAAATTCGCGCCGACTGAAAAATTAGTCGCATCGCTGCTCACAACAAAGCCCTTGAAGTTGCGGATTGCCTCGCTGCCGGGCCGCAGCGTGCCCAGCACGAACTTCACTATGTCTTCGCCAAGCGTGTTCATTTTGGAGTGAAATTCGATGCATCCGATGTCATCGCCAAGATCGACCAGCGATGCGCCGGGATTTTTCTCGACCACCCCGTTGCTCCGTTTGGCCCTCGTCACCGACATCGTGCCAGGCGCTTCAATGACCGGCCGATATGCCCTCGATGAAACGTCGAAATACTCCGCGCCACCGTTCCGATACCAGGAAGTCACACCAGAAGCAAGCATAGTTTCCACCACTTTTGGAACTGCCTGGCCACGCGCCCGCATCTTCTCCACGGTTTCAATAAGGCCCGCGGCGTCCCACATCTCAAACGGCCCCAGCTCCCAGTTGAAACCTGCTTTCATTGCGCGATCGATATCCACCGGAGAGTCTGCGATTTCGCCGAGACGGTTGGCCGCGTACGTCCACAATTCCGGAAAAATCCGCCAGTAAAATTGGGCCGCTTTGTCTCGCGCTGGATTCCCTGCCAACAATGCACGAATCCGCGCCGCTGCGGACTCATTGCTCTTTACCATTTCCAATTCAGGGATTTTCGGACGCTCGGCAGGCCCATATTCGAGCGTGTTCAGATCGAGAACGAGTCGTATCTCCTTGCCATCCGAATCGCTCTTTTTCTTGTAGAAACCCTGGCCGGTTTTATCTCCAAACCATTTCCTCTCGAACATCCGCTCCAGCGATGCGGGAATCGTGACGTCCGCGCGTTCGTCATTCGCATTGCCTTCGAAGTTGCGCGCCACGCTCACCAGCACGTCAATACCCACCATGTCTGCCAGCCGAAATGTCCCGGTTTTCGGCCAGCCAATCGCGGTACCGGTCAGCGCGTCCGCTTCTTCAATGCTCAACCCAAGTTCGAGCATTGTGCGAAAGGTATTCAGCATGACAAATGTGCCAATGCGATTCGCGATAAAGTTCGGCGTATCGTGTGCGCGGACAACCAGCTTTCCGAGGTACACCTGAGCAAAGTTCGCAATCGCTGCCACTGCATCCGCATCCGATTCCGGCGTGGCGATGATCTCTACCAGGCGCATGTACCGTGGCGGATTGAAAAAATGCGTGCCAAACCATCGGCAGCGAAATGACTCGGGCATTTCTTTCGCAATGGTTGCTATGGGCAGGCCGCTGGTGTTTGTCGTGACAATTGCATTCTCGCGAAGGTGCGGCGCAATATTGTTCAGCAGCGCGCGTTTGATCGCAATATTCTCAGCGACCGCTTCAATGACCCATTCGCATGTCTTCAGCTTTTCCAGATCGTCTTCGAAATTCCCGACCGTTATATGCGCCGCCAGAGCGGAATCGACAAACGCCGGCGGCTTCGATTTCTTCAACATCTCGAGCGAGGTGGCAGCGAGAAGATTTCGCTTCGGCTCACCGGGCGGCACAAGATCCAAAAGCAAAACTTGCAAGCCAGCGTTCGCAATGTGGGCGGCAATGCGCGAACCCATGGTCCCTGCACCCAGAACAGCAACTCGTTGAATCGGATATTTTGCGTCTGCGAACGGCATAGCACCTTTGTACAGCAAGCAGCTTCGTATCAGGTCAAGAGCGATGCAGAAAATTTATTTTGGCCGCTCCATCTCAAATCGGTCGCGCGTTCGCGCGTATGTAGAACCGGCCATGCGACCGATAGCGCGAAGCTTATCGGGATCGATACGAAAATTGTCGAGCAACGACTCACTCACGTGGAAGCGCAACACTTCTCCCAGCACCAGGCTCCCACCCAGCGGCTCTGTGCTGACATGAACAATTTGCTGGAGCCGGCATTCCATCTGTACGTGCGACTCGGCCACGCGAGGAGGGCGGACCAGATCGCTTGGAACAGGAGTCAGACCGGAAACCTGAAACTCATCCACATCCGGCGGCAACTCCGCGGAACATGCATTCATCTGCACCGCAAATTCTTCTGAAACAATGTTCACCACAAACTCGCGCGTGGCGATGATGTTTCGCAACGTGTCCTTCGTAGGGTGCAGGCCGGTGTTGCTGGCGCCACGCATCATCGGACAGAAACAAACGATGGGCGGGTTGGCGCTGGCAACGGTAAAAAAACTGAAGGGCGCAAGGTTGCGAACGCCGTCCGCATCCATCGACGAGACAAATGCAATGGGGCGCGGAACCACCACACCCACCAGCAATTTGTAGATGTCCTGCGGTTTCTCCTGCGATGGGTCCAATGTGCGCATTGCGCCAGCAGTGGCAATTTCATTCATCCAACTGGCTCCAGCTTCGCAGCCTCTTTCGCGCCCCAACTGGCCCAATAATCCGCCCACTCCACTTTTTCGCCCGCCGGCAGCACATGGATCGGATTCAAGCCGTCGAGCATCACCGCCGATTCATCGGTAAAGCTCTTCGCCTTCTGATTGGCAAGCGCTTTCGGATGCGGGCCATGATGGATTCCGCGGGGATGCAGCGTCGCATATCCGGGCCTCACGTTATCGCGGCTGAAAAAATCTCCATCGTGGTAAAAAATGAATTCGTCGTAATCCGTGTTGCGATGAAAGAACGGTACTCGCAATGCGTCCGGTTCCTGCTCCAGCGGCCGAGGCAAAAAACTGCAAACCACCGCCCCCTGCGTCACAAACGTGGTGTGCGCACTCGGCGGCAACGCGGCCCGATGGCTCGTCACTGGACGAATATCGCGCAGGTTGATCTTCCACGCGGTCAGATCGCCCTTCCATCCAACCACATCGATTGGGTTAAACGGATAAAACACTTTCGAGTATTCATTTTCACTTTTGATCCGAACTTCCCACTCGCGTGTGTCGTCGAGATACGGAGAAGGCTCCGGTGTTGTAATCACTGCCGGATCGTAAAGCGCATGCTGGCCCAGCAATCCCTTGTTCGGCTGCTCGAATTCAGCCTTCGATTGAAAAATCAGGAAGAAATTGTCGTCCTTATCCGGCGCCACGCGATACGTAACAGCGCGCGGAAGGTTGATATAGTCGCCTTTTTCAAACCGCAGCGGACCAAAGTCCGTTTCGATTACACCGCTGCCGCGGTGGACAAAGTACATCTCATCGCCATCCGCGTTGCGAAAATAAAACGGCATCGCCTTCGACCGCCGCGATACCGACACTGTGATTTCGTCATTGCCGAGGAACGCGATCGGCGCGCCCTGGGCATCTTTCAGGTCAGTAGGCTCCAGCTTGTTCAAATCGAAAAGATGAGGTCGCAGCTTTCCTTCAAATCTGGTCCAGCCAGTCGGCGCGTGAGCATGGTAGAGATGGCTCGCCTTTCCATAAAATCCCTTCCGACCGTGCTCCTCCTCAAAAGTGCCTTCTGGCAGTCCAACATGGGCTTGCGTCGTAGTCTTGCCTTTATTCAGTGGATACATGGCGATTCTCCTTCACGGAAGCTTCAACCATTTTGATGTTCCTCGCGCACCACCCGATTGCGCAGCACGCCAATCTTTTCAATTTCCAGTTCGATCACGTCACCGGGTTGCACCCAGCGATCCAGTTCCAGCCCGCAACCGGTACCTACCGTGCCAGAGCCAAGTATGTCGCCGGGATAAATCGTGTCGTCCTGCGAAAGAAATTCAATCATCTGCTCAAACTTCCAATGCATGTCGCCGGAATTTCCCCGCGACCATTCCTCTCCATTGACGCGCGCCACCATCTCCAGCGCGTACGGATCGGGAATTTCGTCGGTTGTCACCATCCATGGCCCAATCCCGCTTGCCCAATGTTTTCCTTTCGCCGGCCCCAGCCGCACTTTCATTTCGCGACGCTGAATATCGCGAGCGCTGAAGTCGTTCAGAATCGTGTAACCCACAATATAATTGCGCGCCTCCGCCGCAGGAACGTTGCGGCCCTTGCGGCCAATAATGGCGGCAAGTTCCAGCTCGTAATCGAAGCGCTCGGTAAACGATGGCCACAGCACATCCTGTTCCGTGCCGATCAAATTGTGATGACCCGTCTGGTAGTAGACGGGGAATTCGTACCACTCCTTCGGCATCGCCTCCCCGCGCTTTTCGAACCCTCTTTTGACATGCGCTTCAAAAGCGAAAAAGTCTCTCACCGAGCGAGCATCCGGCAATGGAGTCCGCAAACGAATCTCGTCCCGGCGATAACGAAGCGTCTCGTCCCGCGTGCTGGTCCGCATCTGGGCAGGCAAAGAGGCAATCGCCAGCCGCGCCTCCCCCATCGAAGCGTCGCCGCCTTCAAGAAGACGCCGCATCGAAGGTGGCACCAACGCCTCAGCAAGTCGATCGTTTCCAGAATGATGCGCGGCGGCAAAATGCAGATCGATTACGCCATCTTTTTCGACCGCACCCAGCCTGCTCTGCCAACCGAGATGCGTGTGGACATCAAACGTACAGAGTTTCATGCCTGCCTTTACAGGTTGCCGCGAAGGCGCTGTTCGCGCTCGATGGCTTCAAACAGCGCTTTGAAATTTCCTTTGCCGAAGCTGCGACCGCCCTTGCGCTGAATAATTTCAAAGAAAACCGTCGGGCGATCCTCCACGGGACGCGTAAAAATTTGCAACAAATAGCCATCTTCATCGCGGTCGACCAGAAGATTCAGCCGCCTCAACTCTTCAATCGGTTCATCAACGCGGCCCACGCGACCCTCAAGCTCCTCGTAGTAGGTCTCTGGTACCCGCAGAAATTCAACGCCCTGCTCGCGCAGCTTACCAACCGTGGTCAGGATGTCGTCCGTCGCCAGCGCCAAATGCTGCACTCCAGGCCCCTGATAGAATTCCAAATACTCTTCGATCTGCGATCTTTTTCGCCCTTCGGCCGGCTCGTTGATGGGGAATTTCACTCGGCCGTTGCCATTCGACATCACCTTCGACATCAACGC
>JBOGLY010000006.1:0-18516 GCA_050746425.1 Acidobacteriaceae bacterium | reverse complement strand
TACTTCTTACGCGGAGAATCAAAATGACCATCTTCCCAGTCAATCAGCAGCTCGTAAGCAAACTTAGATCCCCCCTCGCGGTATTGCTGGCGCTCGGGGCAGCCCTAATACTAACGTTCTCACTCCAGGCCCAAACGTCGCAGTGGGAAATCACCGATCCCGGCGCCGGAGGTGCCTTCATTACCATCAAGGTCGGAGCAACCGGGTATGTCTATGCAGGCAGCGATCTATCGGGGCTTTACCATAGCACCGATCAAGGTACTTATTGGGAGGATAGCGGATTCTTCCAGGGACTCAATCCCCCTGACGTCTCAGCTGTAGGTCCTGATCCGACAGATGACGACATCGTGCTGGCGGGAACCGAGAACTCTCTTTATCGCAGCACTGATGAAGGCTACAATTTCACCGAGGTGTACTCGAGCGGATACTGGACTGCGATCGCAATCTCGAAATCGAATGATGAAATCGCGTATGCAGCGTATCATTCCGCCTACAATTCGGTTGACGGAAGCATCTACAAATCGACCAACAACGGCCAAACGTGGCTCAGGTAAGCGTCGGTCTTCCTGCCCTACGGATTCAGAAAATCGTCGTCGACCCAACCAATTCGAATATCGTCTATCTCCTATCGCAAAACGACCATTTCGTGTCCACCTCGCCAGCGCAGCTCTGGAAGAGCACGGATGGCGGCGTCACCTGGACGGAGTTGGGGGGCACGCCGTTAAGCAGTAACCTCCTGGACTTTGCCGTCGATCCGGAGAACCCAACCACCATCTTTGTAACCCGGGGCGGAGATACCGGTAACGGCAATCCCGATGACGGTACTTACAAGAGCACCGACGGGGGCATGACATTCACCCAGGTCAGCACGCATCGCGGCATCGTTTATGTCAAATTCGATCAGGATAGCGTTGTACGGGTCCTTGACATGAACGGCGAAGAGATCAGTTACGGCACCCCGGACGTCTTCCAATCGACCGACGGTGGGAATACCTGGTCGCTGATTACGACCGCCTCCAGCTTCCATACGACTGCCCCCTCGTGGCCCACTTTCAGCTACGGCATTGGCTACGCATACTGCAAGTCTGTAGCCCACGATCCTTCGAACTCCAACCGCTACTATTGGGCGGGTGATCAATGGGTCTACATGAGTTCGGACGGGATGGCCGACTGGTACCCAGATTACACTGCGGAAAGCTCTCCTGGATCGGGCCGTTGGAGAGGGGCAGGAATCAGCAATGCGGTTGCCCTGAACCTTTCGATTTCCGAAGATAACAACAATGTAATCTACGCCGGCTATGCCGACATTGGTCTGTGGCTGAGCACGGACGGAGGTGACACCTGGGCGAACATTAACGATCCCAACTATACCCAGAGTTGGCATGGCAACGGTGGAGACGCAGGGACCGTGCTGGCCGACCCCATGCGCGAGAGCGTTGTTTGGGCGGCCAACGGCGACGAATCTGGTGACGTGCCTTACAGACAATTGATTAAGAATACGAATACGGGGGCGATCGGAAGCTGGGTCCTGGCGAATACCGGTCTGCCGGTGATCACAGACCCAAAGACCGGGAATCCCTCGAACGGTGACATTGAGGGCCTATCTCTGAGCTATCAAAGCTCAGTCGACAACCGAACCCTCTACGTCTGCGATAACGGAGATACCTACCAGAGCACCAACGACGGGTCTTCCTGGACTCTGGTCCTGTCCGACGGACAAGGCGGCACTTGCAACGTCACTGCAGTAGACCGGGCCAATGGAAACTATGTCTACTCCGCCGGCAATGACGGTTTCTGGAAGTCAACAAATGGCGGTACAAGCTGGACTCATTCGACCGGTACCGGATTGCCCGCCATGGGGCCCGGATTGCCGTCCATTCAATGGATCGCCATCGACAAATCCAATCCAGCTTGGGTCTATGTGACTGTATTTGGCTCGGGGCAGGGCCTCTACCGCAGCGAGGATAACGGCCAGACCTGGACCAAACTGCTCACGGACGACTACTTGCGGGAGGTTGCCGTCGACCCGCAGAACGCGAGCATCCTCTTCGTTACCTCCTCCCGGGATTTCCGGGCTGGCGGATCTCCGCTGACGTCGACGGGCGTCCAACGCAGCACCGACGGCGGCGTGACGTGGACCCAGTACAACCAGGGTCTTTCGTTCCCTATGGCCAACGCTTTGGCTATCTCGAGCAACTATCCGCAGTGGGTCTTTATTGGAACCCCGGGCAATGCCTTTCAGAGAAGGGATTTCCCTAGCAATTAGAGCAGTTTCACTGTAAGCGTACGGCCTGCTCCTCTTGACTTGGTAGGAGGGGCTGATGGATTGGCTTAAGGACTGATTGGGCGAAGTGTCCACCTATTTTTAGGTGGACACTTCGGGGGATACCGGTCAGGCGGCTTTGGGGGGTCGTCGGCTTTGGCGGCGGGAATCAAGTTCCAGGGCAGCAGTTCGTTGATTCGGTTGACCGGGTGGTCGGCGCTGAGCATCAGCACGGTGCGAACGTAGTACTCTGGATCGATGCCATTCAGCTCGGCTGTGCCGATGAGCGAGTAGAACGTGGCGGCTCGTTCGTACCCAGAGTTCGAGCCAACAAACAAGTAGATTTTTCGCCCAAGAGTCACAGCACGCAGCGCGTGTTTGGCTGCACCGTTGTCGATCTACAATCAGCCGTCATATATATAGCGCGTGAGGGCTAGCCGCCGCGAGAGCGGATCGCGCCCGCGGTCGCACACTTCGGCGAGAAGAACCGCAGGGGCTTCTCCAGCCACTTGTGGAACTCGTTGATCGACGATCTGGCGCTCGTCTGCCGGATGTCCCGCCGCATATTGATCTTCCCCCGGTTGGGTGGAACAGCCAAGACAATCGCCGTCTAACTACCTACCAATGCGTATCAATCAAGTACCCAATTCGTCCTGAACAAGGCCATCCAAGCCCAGACTTATGAGGTCTCAGGTGTGCATTCTGTTTTTTGTGTCGAAACTCCTTCTGGCAAACCGGGCATTTGTAGATGTAGGTTGGACCGGAACTGGGGGGGTGAGAGAAGGCGCGATAGGAGGTGTGGAGACTGCCTGCGCTTACGGAAGGAATGAACCCGCTTTCCCCAGCCGCAAGCTCAATGGCATATCGGGGCAAAAATACCTCGTTGGTTGTCCGAACGCTTTGAATGCGATCCAGGCGGTAGCTGCGTGGCTCGCCAGTGGCACTTTTCACTGCGTAGACCAAGATGTCACCCGCACGGGATCGCCTAAGAGAATATGGTTCAATTGTGCGTGCCGAGCCTTGATAGCCAAGGTCCACGCGCAGTCTGTTTGCGCCTGCGAACCGGATTGATTCAATGAACGAGGAACCAACAACGCCCTGGCGGCGCGAGACCCCAACGGCAGGACGATATAAGTCTTCGTCTGCGAACGCGTGAATGGAAGCAAGTACAGTGGGCAACGCGGCTGGAGCTGGCACAACACCCGTCAACCAATCGAAGAATTCGGGCAGCACGTTCCAAAAAGACTCAAATGGTGGCAGCACAGGCAATTGATGGCCGAGCATGTTCCCCCAATCGGCTGCCAGTTCCTGCGCTCTTCCGCCCAGACCCGTCACGGAAGGTAATGGAATTCGCTTGAACTCACACTTCCGGCGCAATACATCTAAAATCGATTCGGCCGCCGGTCGGAATTCGCCATGCCGGAAGAGATTGACCACATCGTACAAGTCGCGTGGACGAGCGCGTTCGCCGAGAGCACGCACCTTCTCGCCGAAGATCTCCTCGTAGGCATAGCATCGCGCTAGGATGCCCTCTTCCGGTAGGTCGCTATACGGATGTCCTACAGAGCGCTCGACTGCGGGCAACGCCAGCAACTCGTCCGCAGTCAGATCGAGCTTAATGCGTGAGAGGGCGCCGGGACGAGGCAGTGGACCGGAATAGTAGATGCGGCCTTGGCAACTCGTTCCGCCGCGAGGGTTGGTGTACGTGTCGAAGCGAAGCTGATCGACGGGAATTTGAATACCTGTATTTTCGTACACCCATGCGGAGACATCCCGGAACGTTCCGATCAAGATGTCCGAGGTCAGTTGTGCGGCGTCAATAAGGGTGAAGTCCAGATCTTCCGAAAATCGATATGTCTCAAAGTAGCATTTCTTGAGGCAAGTGCCTCCCTTGAATACCCAATTTTCAACCAGGGAGGGTTGAGCATAAATGCCAGCCAGCAGCCAACCAAGAACGTAATCCTTCTCTACAACATCTGGAGAGAGCGACAGATCTGTGGCAACAGCGAGAATTTCACTCCTGTCGATCATGTCGATGTCCCCCTTTCCACAGGTCGGGAATCCTAAGACGCCAGCGGCGCACTAACCGGGGTGATTCCAACTCGGGATCAAGTTTCGCATTCCCGGAAGTCAGGCGTTCGATGCAGGCGGAGAGGAGCTCTGGCGGCGCGTTGAGTCTCTCCCCTATAAATCCGAGCCGCTTGAAGACCGCGCCATTCCCCAATCTGTCGCCATACTCAATCAGGCGATGAATATCGGCATCCTTGTGTGCGAAGTAGGCCCGCAGACAGTCTTCCACATGCCGAATGCCACCTCCGGACGAAGGGTCGTCGAGGACATCGATCATGGTTCGGTGCGAATCCGAGACCTGAATCTTGGCGCGCCCGCGCCAGATAGCTTTCGTACCGAAAATGAGATTCGACTGAATATGCCGGACCTGAAATACTGTCTCCTGAATGACCTGCTCCGCACGTCGTACTGGCCGGGCGGTGTAAACGAAGACGGTTCTGAATAGCTGCTCAGTAAGGCCCCAGTAATGAGCCGCACTGGCTCCGCCAACATAAGCTGGATCGAATAATTCCGGCACGAGTGTCCATGGATCTTCCAAAACCTGCTCATCAGGACTGAGTGCAAGTGGGATCGGAGCATAGAGTCCGCGTCGCAACCGTTTCACCCAGTGCTGCTGTGCCCATCGAGCCAACGCCTTTGCAGCGACCGAACGGGACACAGACAACGCCGCTACTGCGTCATCAACGGTAATGAGATCACCACTTGTGCGAAGCACAGCGGCAAGACGACTTCGAGATGAGTTTCGTGATGACATATTGCAACTGCGGTTATTCGCAGAAAATAGGAATAAGTGCTTTGCTAGTATACCAAATACGGCTATATCAGAACAGCAATAATCACCAAAATACGGCGCTTAATGCGGTTTTAGTACACCTAGGACGAGAGAGCGCCCGTGCCTACCCTAGCTGGTGCCCGAAAAGGATTCGATCATTCTTGGGCAGTTGAGGAGCAGTTAAGCTGTTTGTTGCGGTTGCTGGAATTCGTTCCGATGCATTCTGATTCTCAGCAGTGCCTTAGAGTTGCGTGTTCGGTTGAGGCTTTCACGGCGATAACACTGCAAACGCCAGCACGGCCGAATTCAAGCTGAAAAGCAAGCCCCTGATGAGGGCACAAAATGGGCACAGAGTGGGCACAAAATTCTGTGCCTTACACGGTTTACAAGGACTTATGCGGCGGCCAAGGTCTTGTAAGTGTTTTTATTGCTTAGGGTTTGCCGATTGACACGGTAGAGGTCAGGAGTTCGAGTCTCCTCGTGCCTACCATCTTAAATCATGGACTTAATAGCCGATTTGCACTTTCCCTCCATGCACATTACCGCACAATAAGAGAAGCGCGGCGATGCTGCCCTTACCGGTTCCATGGACTTCTCCTTCTCGTCGTGAAATGTGTCAAAATGCAGGTCTGCATCGAAGGAAAGTCGAGCCAAAGGCGCAACTTCGACCACTAAATGCCCGTCAGATATCGGACAGACGCCTTGCGTCCGATTGTGCGCATTCTGCGCAATGGCGGCTGGCCGAGAGGTCATTCACATTGAAAATAAGAAGGGGCGGTGCGGTCTGCAGTTCAGCAGCCTTTAGCACCACCCCTTACGAGTGTCGAGTTAGCGGTCGGATTCGAGCTAGCTATTGTCGTTCTTGCGCGACTGCGGACCCGACCGTGCATGTTCTTCGGGATTTGAAGACCGGCCACCCTTCGCACCGGCTCCAGAACGGCTCATTCGTGAACGTTCATGCGCGTCGTTGGAGCTTTGCTGGGCGCGCGTGGAGTGCTCCTGGGCTTGCGTTGAATGCTGGAAACCCTGCTCATGGTCGTCACGGCCGTGGCTCTCAGCTGCGTCGCGGTGCGATTTTGCAGCCTTTTCGTGGTGCTCAGCGGCTCGAGTATGCGATTCTTTAGGCATTGCTTTTTGCTCCATTCGGGGGATATGTCCCTTATCTAACTGGGATGAACTTTGCTCCCCGCCTGTTGTCCCCGGTCCTGGGCTGCTCTGCCCGAGAGAGTTAGCAGATCCGCCGCCCGGCGTTGCAGAGCTTTTGCATCTCGCGGAGCGCGCACCTTCGCATCGTTATCAAAGTAAACGTAAACATCTCTCGTGGTTCGCTTTCGCGGTTTCCTACCGCTTGCAAAATCGCCATCCGCCGATTCCCCGCCCTTCGCCCAAGCCGCGACCCTATGCGCCCACTCATCAATTGCGTTTCTGCCGTAGCCGCTGGCGTACAACTCCTTTGAGCCGTGAAGTCGGCAATAGATGAAATCCGATGTCACATCCATCAAGCGAGGCCATTCCACCGCATCGGCGCAAACCAGGGCCACGTTATATTTGCGCAATAACGTTATAAATTCCGGAACCGCAAAGCTGGCGTGGCGAATTTCGACGGCGTGCCGCAGACGCCGGCTTCGATCTATCTGAAGAAACGATCTTCCCTGAACCCGTTGATCATGCAGCCTGCCGAGTTCAACAGCGTTCGCCGTAGTCGCCGGGAGCAGCTTGAAGAAATCCTCCATCAGCAGCGGAGAGTATTGAAAGTTCGGCGGAAACTGCCACAGGATCGGTCCGAGCTTTTTGCCAAGCTTCAATATTCCAGAAGCGAAAAAGTTTGCTAGCGGTATTTCGATTTCGCGAAGTCGGCGCAGATGGGTGATAAACCGGGATGCCTTCACAGAAAAGACGAAGTCTTCGGGTGTACGCTCCGCCCAATCCTGATAGGACGATGGTCGCTGCAAGGAATAGAACGTACCATTGATTTCAATCGTGGAAAAAATGCTAGCGGCGTATTCCAACTCGCGCTTCTGCCCCAGCTTTTTTGGGTAGAAGACTCCGCGCCAGGGAGGATATGTCCAGCCGGAGATTCCGACCCGCACAGTTCCAAAACCGGCCATTGAACCCGTCCGAGTCAAGCAGGCTTCAAAAGAAATCAAGCGGCTGTGGCATCTCGAAATCCGCGAATTTTATCGTGCGATTCCAGGATGTGGGTCTGCTGTTCGCGCAGCATGGAGGCGATGTTGCCCGGTAAATTCTCCTTCAGCGCATCCGCATATTTCTCTTTGGCCTCGTCCTCGCCTTGCTCCGCTGTCGCCAGTAACGTGTGGTCGCCACCGCCCAGTTTGGCCTTCAGGTCTGCCCAGACACGGTGGGCCGTGCCAGCCGCCGTTCCTCCCTCGTTGACATCGGGGACACCCATGCGATGGAGTTCGTTTTCCAGTTCCGCAGCATATTCGGCCCGCAATTGCGTTTCTTGCAGCAAAAAGTGCTTGGCGTTTTCATTTTTCACTTCCGCGCCAATGGCTGCAAGGCCATTATGCCCATCGTGAAGCACCTGGATCACGGACTTTACCACGCGTATCGTATTGTCATTGTTCAACAAGTTCTGTCACCTCTCTGCAATCAGATGGTAGGCGGCGACTATCTGTTGTACTTGTTTAAATCCGACGGGGAAACTTGTCCATTTGCGGACATGAATTCACACAAAATTGGAGCGGGTTTCAGTGTACCGGCTGAGCAGCAAACGGCGCGGGCCGGATGATATAGTTGGTCTAGCGCATTCCGCGGAAGTGGTGAAATGGCAGACACACCATCTTGAGGGGGTGGCGCCGAAAGGCATGGGGGTTCAAGTCCCCCCTTCCGCACCAGACGCACCGGTTCTCGTCGCGGTTGCGCGCATAATTTTCTACTTCGAAAGCGACTCAATGATTTATTTCTTTACCGCACTTCACGTCATAATTTGTCTCGTTCTGATCGGGATCATACTGCTGCAACCAGGCTCTGGCGCAGACTTGGCGGGCGCATTTGGCGGCCAAGGATCCCAGACTGCTTTTGGCCCCCGCGGAACCGTCAATATCCTCACCAAGGTGACGACCTGGCTGGCAATTATCTTCGCCGTCACGTCCGTTTCGCTGACCGTGCTGGTCGCGCGGCATAGCGGCGGTCACTCGGTATTGCAGGGAGTGAAAACTTCCGCGCCCGTCCAGCCTGGCCGCCACAGCAAATAGCTCCTTCAGGACTGCAAATCGCTGGCATTAAGCCGCATGATCCATGCGATATTTCCCGTCGGCCCGCTCGCCTGCAACTGCAGCATACTTGCGGACGAAGCCACGCGACAGGCCACTGTTGTCGATCCCGGTGAGGAGATCGACAGGGTCCTCGCAATCCTCAAGCAGCACCATCTCACCGTCGAGCAGATCATCGTCACTCACGCGCATATCGATCATGTGGGCGGTGCTGCGAAGCTGAAACGGCTGACTGGCGCTCCAATTTATATGAACCAGCGTGATCTGCCGCTGCTGAAAATGATGGACATGCAGGCCGCGTGGCTCGGGGTGCCCGCACCGGAGGTGGCGGCACCGGACGCCGATGCCACCGATCTGTTGGCGTTGACGATTGCGGAGCAAGCCGCCCAGGTTCTGCATACGCCCGGTCACACAGAAGGCAGCGTCTGTCTCTATCTGCCTATGCCGGAGTTGCTGCTGGCCGGCGACACATTGTTTGCGGGATCGATCGGGCGCACCGATCTGCCGGGTGGAGACCCTCGGAAAATTATGCAATCTTTGAAAGAGCGGCTCTTGGTGCTGCCGGATGCGACGCGGGTAGTCCCTGGACATGGGGTGGAGACCACAATTGGCCACGAGCGGGAAACGAATCCATTTTTAATAATCCCTTGAAATCTTAGGAGCAGCCTTCACGCTGAAACAGGACAATTTCACTTTCGCAGAATTGAATCATGCGTAAAGCAGCGCGCACTTCAAGAAAGCGGACGGTCGCGCTCATCCAATTGAACGAACCAGCCGCGCGATGCCTTCGGAAAACTCGTCGGTGGGCGGCAGCAAACTCAGCACAATCCAACCATCGCCATTGAAGCCGTAGAAATATCCCGGATGCACGATCGCGCGCTCTCGCTCCATCAATTGCATCGCAAGCGCATCTCCGGTCATCAGCGCCGGCACTCGAAGAACCGCATACCATCCTCCCTGGACTTCAAGGCGGGAAATGGCGGGAGCGTTGACAAGTTTCCGGTCGAGTGCCGCAAGGTTCTCTCGTACCCTCGACAAAATCTGTTGCTGTATTTCGCGCCTGCTCCCCAACAAAAATGGCAGCGCGTGCTGCACGGGAGCATTCATCGATAGAAACGTGTCGGCGATAATTTCCAAACGCGCGATTGCTGCTTCCAGCAATTTATTCGGTCCGAAAGCGGCGATCCAGGCTGCCTTCATTTGTGGCAATCCTGCAATCTTGCTTAACCCACTGAGTATGTAAGTCGGCACTGGGTGATCGCCAGCGGAGAAACTGCGTTTGTGCATTGCGGGAGATTCGAGAGATGGCAATTCAAGTGAGTAATCGAGAAAGACTTCATCGACGATCAGCGCCAGGCCGTGTTCCCGACAGATGCTCTCCAGAGATATTCGTTCTTCCGTTGCAGTGAAATGTCCGGTTGGATTATTGGGGTTGACCACCACAAGGGCGCGTGTCCGAGGCGTAATCCGCGCCTCCAATGCCGCCACGTCGATATGCCATCCATGATCGTAAAAGAGGGGGTAAGGTACAAGGTGTACGTCATCGAGATCGGCGAGAAATTCAAACAGCGGATAGCTGGGCCGTGCGATCAGAATCTCCGACCCTGGATCGCAGTGCAACCGAAACAAGTAGCTGTAGGCCTCGCTGGTGCTGGTGGTGAGAAAAATGTGTGCTGGAGCAATATGGGCCGCCGCAACGTCGACATAATATTCGGCGACGGCGGTACGAGCAACCAGAAGCCCACAGGGACTGGGCTCATATTCGAGGCATTCCAGCCGGCTCAACTCGCGAAGAATGCCGGCGCGATCGTAATGAAATCCGCACGTGGTGGGATTCGATGCGGTCAGGTCGAAAACGGGTCCACCGCTGGCGCGCAAGTGCTCAAGCGCACTCGCAAACGCGGTTTTTTCAAGGTTCCAGTCGGTTCGCCGCGAAAAATGCTGCGTCATGATTGCCGCCTCAATTGGGATGGCTGGAACAAGAAAATTCAGTTCCAATTCAACCTTATGCTGAATTCGAGTTGCGATCTCGTCGAGAATTCCTTGTGAGACAATGGCATCGTAATTGGTTTGCGTCCTGAACGCACTTGAAGCTGTTATGGAACTGGCGCAAAAAAAATCGCAGCTCGAAAATCGCCTCCGTGAGCTTGGCAGCGTCCTCGTCGCTTACTCCGGCGGAATCGACTCCGCATTTCTCGCATACACCGCGCATCGCGTTCTTGGGAATGACATGCTCGCGATTCTCGCCGATTCCTCCAGTCTTTCGCGGGCACACCATGCCGACGCGCTGACTTTCGCGGAAGAGCATTCGATTCCCATCCGTGTCCTGAATACATCCGAACTCGACGATCCAGATTACGTGAAGAACGATGCCACGCGCTGCTTCCACTGCAAGGACGAGCTTTTTTCCGTAATGGAAAGCGCCCGCCAAAATGGTGGATTTCAACATCTGGCATACGGCATGAACGCGGATGATCGCGGTGAGTTTCGTCCTGGCCAGCAGGCTGCCGCCGTCCACAGCGTGCTAGCTCCGCTGGCGGAAGTGGGATTGACGAAAGAGGAAATCCGCGAGTTGGCACGGCAGGCGGGATTGCGCATATGGGACAAGCCGGCATCGGCGTGTCTCGCTTCGCGGATTGAATATGGCCGTCCGGTTACCCGCGATGTGCTGCGGCAGGTTGAAGATGGCGAAGCGTTGTTGCATCGCATGGGATTTCGGCAATTCCGCGTGCGCCATCACGGAGAAATGGTTCGCATTGAAATTGCCCGCGATGAAATGCCTGGCGCGCTCACGATGGAGAAGATGGATCGCATCGCTGCTGGTTTTCGCGGACTGGGCTTCAAATACGTTGCCCTCGATTGTGAGGGCTATCGCTCTGGCTCAATGAATGCCGTGCTTTCCCTGGAAGCGCTCCAACTTAGGAGCCATCAGTAAGCCGACATCTTCAATGAACTTCATGTATCTGCAATGCAGCCCGCTACGCACGCAGCGGCATGAGAGCCTTTGAACATTATGCGAATCGCGTATCTTGAATGCTTTGCCGGAATCAGCGGCGATATGTTTCTCGGCGCCTTGCTCGATGGGGGCGTTGATCCACAATTGCTGCGTAATGCAGTGGATTCGTTGAATATCGGTGCAACTTTAGAGATCGAAAAAGTAGACCGTAGCGGAATCAGCGCCGCCAAGGCGCATGTGCGGGTCGATGGAACGAACGCGGAAACCGACATTCATGCGCATCAAGCCCACGATCATTCCCACCACCCACACAGCCATGGCCGTTCGTTGAGCGGAATCCGCAAGCTGATCGAAAATGCATCCCTTCCTGCTCCTGCAAAGCTAACAGCAGTTCGCGCGTTCGAATTGTTGGGAGAGTCCGAGGCAAAGATACACAACATTTCCATTGAGAATATCCATTTTCACGAAGTCGGCGCTGTCGATTCCATTGTGGACATCGTTGCCGGCGCGGTCGGCGCGCACGCCATGAATGTGAGCGCCTGGGCCTGCTCACCGCTGAATGTTGGCGGCGGCACAGTGGAATGCGCGCATGGAACATTCCCTGTTCCGGCCCCTGCAACGATGGATTTGCTGCGCGGCGCGCCGACATATTCCTCCGGGATAGAAATGGAAACGGTCACGCCGACCGGAGCCGCCCTGGTTCGCGCTTTGAATTGCACGTTTGGCCCCATGCCTGCGATGCGCGTGGATAAGATTGGCTACGGCGCTGGTTCCCACAACCCCAAACGCTTCCCGAATGTCTTGCGCGTCAGCGTGGGCGAGACAAATGAAACCGCCCAGACGCCCGAGGATATCATTGTTGTGATGGAAACCGCTCTTGACGACCTGAACCCGCAGGTCCTGGGCGATTTTACTGAGCGCGCGTTACAGGCCGGCGCTCTCGATGTGATGTGCTCTTCCGTTCACATGAAGAAAAACCGGCTGGCGACACTGGTCACCTTATTGTGCGACCACGCCCACGCCGATGCGTTGCAGCGGCTTCTGTTCCGCGAAACCAGCACACTTGGCGTGCGCATAAGGGAAGAACGCCGAGCGTGCCTGGATCGAAAATTTGTCCCTGTACCAACGCAGTGGGGCGAAGTCAGGATCAAGATTGGGCTACTCAATGGCGAGGAAGTGAACGCGGCACCAGAGTATGAAGATTGCCGGCGATGCGCAGAGCAGCATTCTGTTCCGCTCAAAATCGTCATGCAATCCGCACTCGCGATTTACCAGGCTGCGCGGCGCCAATAAATCCGAAAGAGCGAACGAAAATGGACCAAGCTACGCTGCTTCGCCTGCTCGAAGATGTCAAGAACGGCCTCATTTCGCCTAAGACTGCTTCGGCGGAGTTTGCGCGTTTACCTTTTGAAGACATTGGTTTTGCGAAGGTAGACCACCACAGGTCGCTTCGCACCGGCCTGCCGGAGGTCATTCTCGCTTCCGGCAAAACCCCAGACCAGGTGGCGGAGATTTTCGCGCGCATTGCGGGCGGCGGCGTTGATGTGCTTGCCACACGCGCGAATGCCGAGGCATTCAATGCAGTTCAACAGCGCGTAGGCGCCGCAAAATATTTTCCAGTCCCGCGCGTAATCGCCCTTCGTCAAAATAAAAAAGCAGCCGGACCGACCGCAGCGCGCATCGCCGTCGTTTGCGCAGGAACCAGTGACATTCCTGTTGCCGAAGAGGCGGCCGTTACTATCGAAGTCTTCGGCGGGGAGGTGGACCGAATATACGATATTGGCGTGGCTGGGTTGCATCGTTTGCTGGCGCACCGAGAAGTGCTCCAACAGGCGCGAGCGATCATTGTTTGCGCCGGAATGGAAGGCGCGCTGCCCAGCGTACTGGGTGGATTGGTCAGCGTTCCGGTCATCGCTGTCCCGACCAGCGCAGGTTATGGTGCCTCCTTCAACGGCTTGGCAGCGCTGTTGGGAATGCTCAACTCCTGCTCGCCGAACGTTGCCGTGGTGAACATCGACAACGGCTTCGGCGCCGCGTATATCGCGACCATGATCTGCCGCGGCCCGATAAACAGCCCGGTAAAATAACTTCGTATCTATTGCGTTGTTTGAATGCAGCACAAAGAGGGACCATGTCCACACACAGGAAATATTTAGTCTTTTTGGCGACAGCCGCGCTTGTCTCTGCCATGAGCTTCTCTCCTCTCCATGCGCAAATCGCGCTTCCGGCGACAATCCAGATCAGTTCCGGCTGGCAACTGCAGGACGCGGCAAAAGTCCCGGATGCAGGAGCCGCCATCTCCTCCCGCGCATATCGCCCCCAGGGCTGGCTGGCGGCCACGGTACCCGGCACTGTGTTGACAAGCATGGTGAACGATGGCATCTATCCGGAGCCAGTATATGGAGAGAACGAGCGTTCGATTCCAGAAAGCTTGAATAAGACATCGTATTGGTACCGCGTCGCATTCACCGTGCCGAAGAAATATGCGCGCCATCATGTGACGCTTCATTTCGACGGGGCGAATTTTCGCTCTGAAGTCTGGGTGAATGGCAATCACGTGGGAACTATCCAGGGCGCTTTCATTCGCGGTCGCTTCGACATTTCAAAATTCGTGAAGCCGGGCAAAACGGCCGTGCTCGCCGTGCAGGTTTTTCCCCAACCCCACCCAGGGATTCCACACGCTCACACAATCGCAAATGGCATGGGACTGAACGGCGGCGTCACTGCGATCGACGGTCCCACATTTCTGTCGACCATCGGATGGGACTGGCTTCCCGCGGTGCGAGACCGCGACACTGGACTGTGGCGGAAAGTATGGCTTTCGGCTTCCGGGCCTGTGCTGATCGAGAATCCGCTGATCACAACCGATCTGCCGCTGCCGCGTATCGATACCGCCGATGTGACGGTGAAAGCGACGGTCGAGAACATCTCCGACAAGCGACAGAAGGGCGTGCTTAAGGGCAGCTTTGGCAATGTGGAATTTTCGAAGCCGGTCACGCTCGCGCCGCACAGCACGCAGTTGATTTCATTCGATCCGAAAACGACTGCGGCGCTTCACGTAGCCAACCCGAAGCTATGGTGGCCGAACGGTTATGGCCCACAGAACCTGTACATTCTGCATCTTTACTTTGTGCAGCGTGGCAAAGACTCGGATGCGAAGAACACTACTTTCGGGATTCGGAAGATTACCTATGAATTGCCCGGGTCGGACAACCTTGCAATATCCGTCAACGGCGTGCCTGTCTTCATCCGCGGCGGCGACTGGGGCCTCGACGAAGCGATGAAGCGGATTCCACGTGCTCGCCTTGATGCCGAGATTCACATGCATCAGTTGGCGCACCTGAACCTGATCCGCAACTGGGTTGGACAAAGTACCAGCGAAGAGTTCTACGACCTATGCGACAAATATGGAATTCTCATCTGGGACGAGTTTTTCCAGCCAAATCCTAGCGACGGCCCAAATCCGGACGATCTGCCAATATATCTTGCAAACGTAAAGGACAAAATCCTGCGCTTCCGCAATCATCCTTCAATCGCGTTGTGGTGCGCACGCAATGAGGGCTATCCGCCGCCGGAAATTGCCAGCGCTCTCAACAAGATGATTCCTGAGCTGGATCCACAGCGGTTGTACCAGCCAAGCTCAACGGCCGGTCGCGGCGTGGTTTCAAACGGACCCTATCACTGGCGGGAACCGCGGGCGTTCTACGTTTACGATGCACCGTTCAAAACGGAAACGGGCAGCGTATCGGTGCCGACGCTTGAGTCGATTCATGCCATGATGCCCCAAAAAGATTGGGAGACGATCGACAACGATTGGGCACAGCATGACCTGGCGAAGGGGGCCTCGAACGGCGATACATATCCGTATGTTCTGGCGGGGCGATACGGTCGGGTCGTGAACCTTGCCGACTTTGTGCGCAAAGCGCAAATGATGAACTACGAGGCCTACCGCGCGATGTTTGAGGGGCGCAACGCTAAGTTGTTTCATCCGGACACTGGCGTCATTACGTGGATGAGCAATCCGGCGCATCCGAGCTTCAACTGGCAACTGTACGACTATTACCTGGAGCCTAACTCCTCATTTTTTGCGGTCAAGTCCGCCGCTGAGCCGATACATATCCAGATGAACGAAGCCAATCGGATGCTACAGGTCATTAATAACCTACCCGAGCCAATCTCCGGCGACACAGCGCATCTTTCGATCCTGAACCTGGATGGCACCTCCGCGCTCGAACGCGATACCGCGGTGAACGGACCGGCGGACAGTGCGATCGATCTAGGTGAGGTACCAATTCCGCGGAATCTTTCAGATGTGTATTTCGTTCGAATGGAATTGCGAGATTCTACCGGAAAGGTGGTGTCGCGCAACCTGTACTGGAAGCCGAAACCGGCAGATGGCGAAGACCTGACACCGCTGGACAAGTTACCGGTTATGCATCTGACAGGCAGTTTGGCGAGGCATGACGCGAATGGCCGCATGTTGCTGGATGTAACACTCCACAATCCAGGCGACACGATGGCGCTGATGGCGCATCTTCAACTGCGACGCAAAAGCTCCGACAAAAGAGTGCTGCCGGTTTTTTATTCCGACAACTACATTTCTCTCGCACCCGGCGAAAGCCGTACCGTGGCCATCGATGCGGCTGAAGCCGATCTCAACGGCGATACTCCGCTAGTTGTGCTGGATGGATGGAACGTGGATATCGCCCCGGTGACGAACGCGGATTGCGCCCTGGCAACGAATGTTGACGCTCAGGTTAGCCACTGGCCGGCAACAGGTCTCCCGATGATCACCGCGGGCCTGGGAGATGCGCACAAATGAGTGGCCTGACGCTTGGCGCAACTTTGATCAAGTTGCTTGAAGCAACATCGCGGAGTTACGCGGAGCCAAGTTTGTAAGGGGCGGAGGGTGTGAGGGGCGCCTGCAATGCGACCAGCCGCGCTGTTTTCAGCGATTCCATGGGATCGGTTGTCGGAAAATATTCCATCGTGATGAATCGGTCGTAATTCAGCTCCGCCAGCTTGCGATAAATATTTCGGTAATCGATCTCGCCGGTTCCGGGTTCATGGCGCCCGGGAACGTCGGCAATATGCACCAAGCCGACCCATTCGATGTTCCGTTCCAGTTTATCGATCAAATTTCCGGCGGCGCGCTGCTCGTGGTAGAAGTCGTACAACACTTTGATGTTTGGGCTACCTACCGCGCGCACGATATCGAATCCCTCGGCAACGGAATTCAGATAGGCGAACTTATCTTCCAGCAGGTCGATCGGCTCGATGACAAGTTCCATATCGTTCTTCGATACAAGGTCGGCAACGCGCTTTAGGTTTTCAATACACGCCGCATGTTGAGTCTCGCGCGTCAAGCCTCCCATGCGCATGCCGGAGGTAAGAATGATTTGCGGGCATTCAAGATCTTTCGCGACCGCGATGCGCTTCGTAAGCTGCGTGGCAAGTCTGTCAGCGCCGGCGGGATCGGCAAGCCCGGCACCGATGCACGCCATGGAATCGATGGTCAATCCCAATCCGCTCAACTTTTTCTTGATGTGGCGAGTTTCCGCTGGAGACCATTTTGCGCTTTCACGAATCAGTTCAATTCCTTGATAGCCCGCGGCGGCAACGATTTCCATCGAACGTTCAAACGGGATGCCCCTGTCGATGGTCCAGAGCATTACTGAGAAACGGGAGGTCTTTGAGGCAGATGTCATCGGAACAGCCGCGCTCTGGGCATGGGCGGCAAGAAGAGACGGCCCAATGGCGGCGCCTGTCAGCAGTCGGTTGAAGTCGCGTCGATTCATAATCCTCCTTCCCAATAACCTATTTCATTTATTAAGAAGTTAATATAGCGAGAGCGATCGCAACCATCTTTCGATCCGACCGGCATGATCGGAATGCACTCCGGAGGGCAAGCCCGCACCAGAGAGAAAGCGCCGCACGGATGACAATTCTCGCGGTCATTTTAGCGATCTTCGTTTATGGAATGGTCGCGGCGACGCTGGGAACCATCCTGCCGAACCTTTCGGAACTATTTCATCTCACCCCGAGACAAATGGCGCGATCGCCTCTGCGCAGGCGCTGGCTGTTGTCGGGAATGTCTCTCTGGGGATGAGCAGCACCGCCATCGGCTTTGCGATCACCGGCGGATGGATTGGGCTGGCGGTAAGGTCCAGAGCGATCGGCTGAATCATTGGCGGAAATTCTCTCCGGTTGCGGAAAGCGCTGACGATCATACCAGGAGCGGTCGTGCTGATGGCGATGCTGAGTCTTGTAATTCCGCGCTGGCGTAGAAGCACCTTAGAATGCCTACTGCCTCGACGAGTGAATTGGGTCCCGTTCGTTTGTTCAGAGATCTCGGAACTGATCGCTCTATATTAATGCAATCCATCGTGTCGCGATGGCGAAGCATATCCGGCATTCTGGCTGATCTTGCACTCGGGACGTCGTGGATTGTTGTTCCGGCGGCAGGCGCTCGCAAGCGCTACGCGAACCGATTCATCCTTCGGCGCCAGATTGGCCGCGGCTGCGAAATTCACAATTGCATCGTCTATATCCCCACGATCCATCTGAATCCTACCCAACTGGTAATAAACGTCCGGACTCTTTTCGCCTGACTGCGCCAGTTGCATCAGCAATTTTTGCGCTTCATCACGCCGGTCAAGAGCGAGCAACGTGAGAGCGAGGTCGAATCTAGCATTCCGATTCGCGGGATGGATGCGAAGGACCTCGCGCAACTGAGATTCCGCCTTTTGATACTGTTTCCGATCGAGAAATGCTTCTCCCAGAGCGGCGGGTGCCATCTCGAAGTCGGGATGAGCCGCCTCCAGGCGCTGGAGGCGATCAATTCCCTCATCCGGATTGCCCGCCTTTACCAGGGACTCTGCGTAGGCATAGCTCAGCAAGGGAATTGTATCGATCTCTGGCCCCAGAGGGGCCAACGTGTCAATTGCACTCTTGTAATCCGCTAGCATGAACTGGCTCATGCCCAAAGGCACGCGCGAACGATTGTCGCCGGGATGGAGTTGCATGTATCGACTCAGACAAATCACCGCCTGACGATAGTCTTTTGCGCCAAACGCGGCCCGTCCCCAGTTGTAATCCAGTCCTCCCATTTGAGGGTTCCACCGGGCAGCCTGCCGAAAATATCCGGCAGCAGCAGCATATTTCTGATTCTGCGCTTCGATTACCCCCACATTGTTGAAGCTATCTGCAATAGCAGGAC
>JBOGLY010000005.1:0-19325 GCA_050746425.1 Acidobacteriaceae bacterium | reverse complement strand
GTGCCCATTTGCATTGTCCTCATGCGTTCGCTCCCCTGGGTTGCCTGGGGGCAGACCAGAACGCCGCATCATGCTTCCGCTCATACGCGTCCAGCGCGGCGGTGTGGCGCATCGCCAGGCCGATGTCGTCCAGCCCGTCCAGCAGGCAAGAGCGACGAAATGCATCGATGGTGAATGCCTCATTGAATCCCAGGTCGTCCTTCACGGTTTGCGATTCAAGCGATACGTGCAATTGATAACCGGGGATTTTGGCGCGCTCCAGCAGCAGCGCTACCTTTTCATCCGGCAGCGTTACCAGCAGGATTCCGTTCTTCGCGGCGTTAGAGAAAAATATGTCGGCGAAGCTGGGGGCAATCACGCACCGAAAGCCAAAATCGCTGAGCGCCCAGGCCGCGTGTTCGCGCGAGGAGCCGCAGCCGAAGTTGCGGCCGGCAACGAGAATCTCCGCACCTTGATACTGCGTCTTATTCAAGGAAAATTCCGGGTTGGGCGCGCCATCAGCTCCGCGCCGCCAATCGAAAAATAGAAACTCTCCGTAGCCGGTACGCTCGATGCGCTTCAAAAACTGTTTCGGAATGATCTGGTCGGTATCTACGTTGACGCGATCGAGCGGAGCGACCTTCGAAGTAAGTGTGCGAAATGGTTTCATAATTATGCGCGAAACTCCCAATTGCGAACATCGGTGAAGTGACCGGCAATTGCCGCTGCCGCTGCCATTGCGGGACTGACGAGATGCGTTCTGCCGCCGCGACCCTGGCGGCCCTCAAAGTTGCGATTGCTGGTGGATGCGCAACGTTCGCCCGGCTCCAGAATATCCGGATTCATCCCAAGGCACATAGAGCAGCCGGGCTCGCGCCATTCAAATCCAGCATCGCGGAAGATGCGGTCCAGGCCTTCGCTTTCCGCCTCGGTCTTTACCGTTTGCGAACCAGGCACGACCATGGCGCGGACCTTCTTGTTGACCTTGTAGCCGCTGACGATTTTCGCGGCGGCGCGCAGGTCCTCAATCCGCGCGTTCGTGCAGGAGCCAATAAACACGCGGTCGATGGATACATTCTCGATTCTCGTTCCCGGTTCGAGCGCCATGTATTCCAGCGCCCGCTCGTACGCGCGGCGTTCAGAATCGGATGGCGCGGAGGCCGGCGTGGGTACAGCCCCAGTAACGGAAACGACCATGCCCGGATGCGTGCCCCAGGTGACGAACGGCGTCAGTTCTTTTGCATCGATGACCAATTCGCGGTCGAACTTTGCGTCTGGATGAGAGGCCAACGCGCTCCAGTGGGCAACCGCTTCGTCCCATGCGTTTCCCTTGGGCGACTGCGGCCGCCCCTTGAGATATGCGAAAGTTGTCGCATCAGGAGCGATCATGCCGGCGCGCGCGCCAGACTCGATGCTCATATTGCAGACGGTCATGCGGCCTTCCATTGAAAGCGCGCGAATCGCGGAACCGGCGTACTCGACAACATATCCCGTAGCGCCGTCCGTACCGATGCGTCCAATAATGCCGAGCGCGATGTCTTTCGCGGTGACCGCCGCGGGAAGCTCACCCTCAACGGAGATGCGGAAAGTTTTCGGCTTCGATTGGGGCAGGCACTGCGTGGCCAGGACATGCTCTACCTCGCTGGTGCCGATGCCGAACGCCAGCGCGCCAAATGCGCCGTGGGTGCTGGTGTGGCTGTCGCCGCAGACAATTGTCATGCCGGGTTTGGTAAATCCCAGTTCCGGCCCGATGATATGCACGATGCCCTGCTGCTTCGACTGAACATCGTACAGTTCAATGCCAAATTCCTTGCAGTTGCGGCGCAAGGTTTCAATTTGTTTTGACGCAATGGCATCGCGAATGACAAGTCGGTCGGCAGCGATGGTAGGAACGTTGTGGTCCACGGTTGCCAGCGAGCGATCAGGACGCCGCACTGTGCGGCCCGCCAGTCGCAATCCATCGAATGCCTGCGGCGAAGTGACTTCATGGATCAGGTGCAGGTCAATGTAGAGCAGAGCCGGCTCGCCTTCGGGCGCGGCGACAATGTGCGCATCCCAGATATTTTCAAACAATGTTTTCTTATCGTTTGCCATATTTCAATCAACTCTCGCTTCTGTCTATAGAATACCCGCGTCTCATTTGCACGAGGCGTCTCACGCATTTTGGGGAAAACCAAGGTCCGTCGATTTCGGTGCGCGGAGTTTACCGTGAGCGAAGCCGAACGATCTCGGAACGACAAGCCGTTTTAAGACACCGTCTTCAACGTTGCCTACACCGCATGCATGGCCTGGCTGCAATCGATGATTTCATTCAGGATTTCAAATACATGTTTTCCCATTTCGACGGTGCTGACAATTTGCTGGTCTCGCTGGTTGGTGCGTGCCAGGTCCGCTGTGCGATAGCCGTTTGCCAGTACGCGCTCGACCGCGGTCTCAACCGCCTTCGCTTCCTGCTCCATGCCAGCCGAGTGGCGAAGCAGCATCGCCGCGGTCAAAATCGCTCCCAACGGATTTGCTTTGCCGGTGCCGGCAATGTCCGGCGCGGAGCCATGTACCGGCTCGTACAGATTGACTTTTCCGCCGATCGTTGCCGACGGCAGCATTCCCAGCGAACCGGTAATTACCGCGGCTTCGTCGGAAAGAATGTCGCCGAACAGGTTCTCCGTCAGAACAACATCGAAATTGCGCGGCGTGTTCATCAAATGCATCGCGCAGGCGTCGACGTACTGATGTTCCAGCGTCACTTCAGGATATTGCTCCGCCACTTCCGTCACCGTTGCGCGCCATAGCTGAGAAACTTCCAGCACGTTTGCCTTGTCTACTGAAGTGACTTTGCCGCGGCGCTTCTGCGCCAGCTCAAATGCGACGCGTGCCACCCGGACCACTTCGTCACGGGTGTACCGCATGGTGTTGATGCCGATGCCGGATTCACGGTCCCAAGAGCGCGGATTGCCGAAGTAAAGTCCGCCGAGCAGCTCCCGCACAAACAAAATGTTCGCGCCCTCGGTCACTTCCGGCCGCAGCGGGGAATTGTTGCTGAGCGGAGCATAGGCAATTGAGGGACGCAGGTTGGCGAAGCCGCCAAGCGCTTGCCGCAACTGGAGCAGCCCAGCTTCCGGACGTTTGTCCGGGGACAATGCGTTGAATTCGTTACCGCCCACTGCGCCGAGCAACACCGCGTCGCTATCCAGGGCGGCTTCAAGCGTGGCCGGCGGCAACGGCGAGTTGTGCTGGCGAATGGCGACCCCGCCTATCGGCATCTCCACGAAGCGAAATGCGGAGCCGTTCCATTGGCTGACGGCTTCCAGGATCAGGACAGCTTCATGGGTGACTTCCGGCCCGATCCCATCTCCGGGAACCAGCGTGATCTTCAATTCTGCTGACATGTGAAACTCCTGCTGCGGGCTGGATCGTACTTGCGCCCGCTTGTTACGGCATTGTCGTTGCGTCGATCGCCAGTGCTCCGCATCACAGTCGCGACGCGGCTATTGTCTCCGGAGAGTTCATTGGACTCCAGGGGCCGAATTGGTATTTTGGCCGTTATGGCCATTTATTGACGGCGACTGACGCAGATGCGTCAGCATAATGCTGACCAGGTCCTGATCGAAGACGGACTTCTTGCGGTCTGCCACTTCGACGAAGCGATCGTAGGCCAAGTCCAGATCGGCGCGGCTCAAGCTGTAGCCCAGTTCCTTCAGCCGATGGCCCAGCGCATGGCGCCCGGAATGCTTGCCCAGGACCATGCGATTCGCCGGTACGCCCACCTGCGTCGGAGTCATAATTTCATAGCACAGCGGATTGGACATCACCCCATGTTGATGGATCCCCGCCTCATGCGAGAACGCATTGCTGCCGACAACCGCTTTGTTCGGCGCGGGTGAAAACGTGATGATCTCGCTCAACAACTGGCTGGCTGGATAAAGTTGCTTCAGATCAAGATTATGATGGAACGGCAACTGATCGTGCCGCACATGGATGGCGGCCGCCATTTCTTCCAAAGCCGCATTGCCGGCGCGCTCGCCAATTCCGTTGATGGTGCATTCAACCTGCCGCGCTCCCGCTTCCAGCGCCGCCAGGCTGTTTGCCACCGCCAGGCCAAGATCGTTATGGCAATGGCTTGAAAGCACAACGTTCTCGACGCCGTGAATCCGCTCCTTCATTAACCGGAACATTGAGGCATATTCGTGCGGTACCGTGTAACCCACGGTGTCCGGCATATTGATGACCGTCGCTCCAGCATCGACCGCGGTCTGCACCATCGTGCGGAGAAACTCCCGGTCGGACCGCGACGCGTCTTCCGGCGAAAATTCAACGTCGTCGGCATACCTGCGGGCCAGGCGAACGGATTTGTCTGTCAGCTCCAACGCTTGCTCGCGCGAGATTTGCAATTTGTATTCCAGATGAATGTCAGAGCTGGCCAGGAAAATATGGATGCGCGACTTCGCGGCGGGTTCCAGCGCGCGGGCCGCGGTGACAATGTCTTCTTCCTTGGCGCGCGCCAGCGAACAGATGCGCGGCCCTCTCACTTCCTGGGCCACCTGTCGCACAGCGGAAAAATCTCCATCGGAGGCGATCGCAAATCCGGCTTCAATCACGTCCACGCCAAGCAGTTCCAACTGTTTGGCCATGCGGACTTTTTCCGCCGTGTACATGCTGCAACCGGGCGACTGTTCGCCATCGCGCAAGGTGGTATCGAAGAAATAGATTTTCTGCGAATCCATTGATCTCCCCCGGTAACCGGCCAAAGTGGAAACTGCCTTTGTTGTCTTAGATTAGCATAAAACTTTCTAATGCAAGCAACTATTTGCATTAGAATATGTTATTAACGCCAGTGCGCCTTCGCGCCGCATAAGGACACGCAATGGACCTGTTTCAACTGGAAACCTTTATGGCCGTTGCGGAAGAGAAGAGCTTTTCTCGAGCCGCCGTCAAATTGCATCGCACCCAACCGGCCGTCAGCCAGTCAATCCGCAAACTTGAAGGTGAAATGGATGAGGTGCTGTTTGACCGCGCCGCGCGCGACGCTACCCTGACCGCCGCGGGCGAACTCCTGCGCGAATATGCGGAGCGGCTGCTGAACCTGCGCGGCGAGGCGACCACAGCGCTCTCGGAGTTGCGCTCTCTTCATCGCGGACGGCTGACGGTCGCGGCGAACGAGTACACATGCCTTTATCTGTTGCCGGTGATCGATGTTTTTCGCCGGCTATCTCCGCAGATCCACGTCACTGTGCAGCGCTCGCTGGCCAGCCGCATGGCGGAAGATCTGCTCCAGCATTCGGTCGAGCTTGGCATTGTTTCCTATCGGCCTGACGACCCGCAGATTCGTTCGATCGCCGTCTATCGCGACGACCTGGTCTTCGTCATGCATCCGGGACATCCGCTGGCGTATGGCAAAGAGGTTTCGATCCGCGAGCTGGGAGCGGAAAATTTCGTCGCGCACAATGTGCCCTCGCCGCTGCGGCAGCGCGTGGTGCACGCGTTTCAGCGTTATAAGACGCCGCTGAACATGGCCGTCGAGTTGCCCAGTTTGGAAGCCATCAAACGATTCGTCGCGATGGGAAACGGAGTGGCGCTGCTGCCTGGGCTGACCGCGCGCCAGGAGATCGAACGCGGAGATCTGGTGCGCCTGCGGGTGCCGGAACTGGCGTTTGAGCGGCGGCTGCGCGTCGTCCATCGCCGGCAGGCAAATCTATCGCACGCCTCGCTGGCGTTTTTGAAGGTCGTGGAGTCAATGGCCAAGGACCGCGGCGACCCATTTCTCTTTCAGGTGGAAAAAAGTTCGTAAGCTCTGGCCCACGCAATCCGATCCATGCACGCCTGAATATTTGTTGGTGCGAATGGCCCGTTCTCGCCGCCTGGGCTCCGCGCGATAACGGAGGTCCGGCTCGCTCCGATGAGCTATTCAGAAAAGGCATTACGGCGTACGAGCGAGAGGAACCGGGCTGCGTCGATTTTGCCCTTGGGCGCTACGGAGCCTTTCTGCTAGGCCAGGGCCGAACTGCGGACGCGGAACGTGCGCTCCAGCAGGCAATCGACCTGAAGACCGATATTCCCGCCATTTGGTCCGATTACCTCGGCATCTTTGCAAATCGCCATGATATTCAGGGGTTCAAGCACGCGGTGGCAAGGCTAGACTCCTGTAGGAATGGGGGCCCAGCTACTGAGTTCTTGCTGGCGCATGCGCGAACCGCCGGTCGCCAAGAGCCAGCAGCTTTCGCAGAAGAATTTGCCCGTTGGGCCATCGAGAAGTGCTTGAGACTAAAGGATAGGAGGTGGTCGATTCGCTCGGCGATTATGCACTCGTTGCATAGTAGCGTGGTGGACGATCTCTCCTTCTCGTCATTCCCCGGCGAAGTCTTCGCGCTGCGGCACAACTCCGCGCGCGCATACAACGTCTAGGGCTATAAACCGTGAATCCGCGCCTGAACCTGTCTGCGTTCAGTTGCGCACGGCGCGTGTCATCTGGAAACTGGAAAGGACTTGAAGATGAACCATCGGAAATTTATCAATCGCATCGGTACTGGAGCTGCCGTTCTCGGCATGGCTCTCTGTCTTCCCGCGGCAATGCTGGCCCAGGACCAAACGCCTCCGCCGCAGGATTCGCAGGGAATGGCGGGACAGCAGGCCAACCCGGGCGAGCATTCCATGTCCCATCACCGCCGGCACAGCGCGAACGGTGAGTTGAAGCATTTAACCAAAACGCTGAACCTGACCGAGGACCAGCAACAGCAGATGAAGCCGATCCTTCAGGAACGGCAGGAGAAAATGAAGTCGATCCGCAACGATTCCTCCTTAAGCGCCGAGCAACGCCGCCAACAGATGCGCGACGCGTGGCAGGATAGCCAGCAAAAGCTGGAAGCCGTGATGACCGACACTCAGAAGCAGCAGTATGAGCAGCAAATGCAGCAGCGCCGCAGCCACATGCGGAATCGCAACGGTCAAGGCATGGGCACCGGTAACGCAGGAACTCCACCACCACCGCCGCAGCAATAAAGTTGCGCGCGTAGGCGATTCAATTCCAGGGCGGGGAACGCATCGTTCTCCGCCCTTTTCCTTTTCATCGCGCAAGCCGAACTTCCAACCCGCGGAAAAATCTCTCCACGTCCGCCGCAGGCCCATTTCGACAGGTACAATTGGGAGCAGGTCACGG
Organism: Acidobacteriaceae bacterium; assembly: GCA_050746425.1. Lineage (GTDB taxonomy): Bacteria > Acidobacteriota > Terriglobia > Terriglobales > Acidobacteriaceae > JAKAAZ01. Next base: position 12,196 of record JBOGLY010000005.1, on the reverse strand, counting down.
AGTCAGAGCCAAGCCAGACTTTACGCAATCGGGCGTTCTTTGCCCGCTAGCGAAGGCGGCAACGAGGGGTTCATTACCGCATGAAGAAGTTGCTTCTTTTGTTTTGCCTGCTGCCCATGCTGGTGGCGGTCGGATTTGCGCAGGAGAGCCGGCAGGATGCCAGCGTGAGCTTTATCGGTACATATCAGCCCACCATTACAGGCAATGCGGTCACTCAGACCTCAACCCTGGGCAAGGGCGTTCTGCTGGGCTACCGTTTCATGTTGACGCCGACCAGTGCGCTTGAGGGGAACTACCAGTATTCCCAATTCGACATGAAATATACCTCGCCCTTTTCCAGTTCCCGCCTTCACAACTCACTGCAGGAAGGCTCGGTCGCCTACGTACACAGCTTCGTGTACAAGAATTTCAATCCGTTCGTCGAAGCAGGCGCGGCCATGCTGCTGTTCGATCCGATCAACGACACGGGAACGACCACAAATGCCGGTACGAGAACCCGGGCATCGGCGCTGCTGCTGGGCGGCGGCATCGCCTATGAGTTGAGCCCAAGCTGGGACCTGCGGGTGCAATACCGGGCGGAAGTCTTCAAGTCCATCGACTTCGGAATCTCGCAGTACACAACCAATCGATGGTACGTAATGCAGCAGCCTGCAATCGGCTTCGCCTACCATTTCTAATAAGCAGGTCAGGAAGTTTGAACCGGAATTCGACCGGCCAGGGGTCCACCACGGAATGAAGAAGTTGTTTTTATTGATGTGTCTGCTTTCAATGCTGGCTGCCGTTGGCCACGCGCAAGATGAGGGCGCCCGGCAAGACATAAATCTCAGCGCGATGGGCGTTATCCAACCCTACGTGGAAGGCAACACTTCGGCGCCGGCCACTCCGCCAGAGCAGCTAAAATCCACGCTGGGAAAAGGCCTTTATCTAGGCTATCGCTATCAGTTGACGCCGAACGGGGCCCTGGAAGCCAACTATTCTTACAGCCACTTCACGAGCAAATTTACCGCGAACGCCGGCGGGACCTACAATGCCCGAATCTACACGGGCATGCAGGAGGCCAGCGCCGCATACGTGCGGACTTTCCCTTTCAAGAGATTCAACCCGTTTCTTGAAGGCGGCGGTGGAATGTTGTTCTTCACTCCTATAGGAATTAAAACGACGACTTACGATACCGAGCAAACACAAATCCCGACAGTTTTGTTCGGCGGTGGAATCGCGTACCAATTGAGTCCAAGCTGGGACCTGCGAGTGCAATATCGCGGGCAGGTGTTCAATACGCCGGATTATGGGATCAGCCGCTTCAAAACAGGCCGCCGCTATATCATGTCGCAGCCCGCCATCGGCTTCGCATATCACTTCTAAACCAAATGCAGCCGTGGCGCGCTGACCGCTAAGAAATATCGTCGGTATTGAATCCAGGCTTGCGACCGGGTGTTGGAGTCTGACCAACCAACTTGCGCACCACATCATCCACGTGGGCCTGCGGTTCTGCGGCCGCGGCCATTTGTTCCAGCAACGTGTCCCCTTCAAGCTTTTCAAGCAGCACGATTGCGTGGGCGACTGCAACCTCATCCTGGTTCAGGCCTTCCGGGGTTTTTGCCTTAATGCCCACTGCACCGGGGTCGATCGCGAGCAATTCGGCGACACGCTCGCGCAGTTTTTCAGCCACAGGTCCAATCTTCGGCGCGGCCAGCACCAGGGTCGTATCGACATTCGCGATGCGATAGCCGGCGTGATTGACCTCTTCCAGAGCTGTCCGCAGAAACAGCGCGGAGTCGGCATCCTTCCAGCGCGGGTCGCCGGGAGGGAAAAAGCTGCCAATGTCGCCGACGGCCACTGCGCCCAGCAGCGCGTCGGTAATGGCGTGCAACAGGACGTCTCCATCGGAATGTCCGGCCAGTCCGGCCGGGTGATCGAACGCAACGCCGCCAAGCTTCAATGGAACGCCAGTTTTGAACGCGTGGGAGTCCCAGCCGTATCCAATTCTCATCATTCGTGCGCGAGCTTTCTTTGTCTATCGGGGGAATTGTGTGCCCGAGGCTTTCGGGCCCTTATCACGCAGAATACACGCCTTTTTCGCGGTGATGCGTCAGATTCAGCTCTGGTTCAAATAGAATTCGGCCAATGCCAGGTCTCCCTGCTGCGTGATCTTCAGGTTTTTCGGCGATCCCATCACGACGGCAACCTCAATCCCCAGACGTTCTACCAGCGATGCCTCGTCGGTGCCGACAAAGCCATCGCGCTCCGCGGCTTCGATTGCCTGGCGCAGCAGCCGGAAACGAAATCCCTGTGGAGTTTGCGCCAGAACGATGCGTTCGCGCGGAATGGTGGAGGAGATGATCGCGCCCTCCGCCGTCCGTTCGACCTGCTTGATGGTATCGACCGCGGGTACAGCCACGATTGCAGCGTCATGGCGGGAAACCGATTCGATGGTGCGCTCGATGGTGGCGGAATCGATTAGCGGTCTCACCGCGTCGTGTACAAGGACAATATCGTCGTCCTGCGCGGTCAGCGATTTCATGGCATTGCGGACGGATTCCTGGCGGGTGTCGCCGCCTTCCACAACCGAGACCTTTTCCAATAAGCCGTGCTCGCGCAGTTGCGATTCGACGCGCTGCATCTCACCTTTGCGGACCGCGACAAAAATCTGATGAACTGCGGCGACCCGCAGAAACGTTCGCAGCGCCAATACTAGGATGGGCTGGCCGTTCAGTTCCAGAAATTGCTTGGGTGCGGGCCGGGCAGTGCCGGCTGTTGCCATGCGCGTGCCGAGCCCCGCTGCGGGAATAATGACGAAAACTTGCATGAAAGTGGAAGTATACCGGAGGCGCTCGTGCGGTGTCTCTAAACTCCCATCGGACAAGTGTCATCTCACCGAAGCGGAGCGGAGGATCCGAGGCCTCGACCTTTTCCGCGCCGTTTAAACATTCATCAACAAGTGCGATTTGGTAGGCGGCGCATCTGGCACACAGTAACCAGCCTTTTGGCTTTACTAACCTTCCACCGGCTCGACGTAAAACATTTCATTGGTGCGGCGAAAGCCGCTGCTCTCATACATACGCCGGCTTTCTTCGGTTGCGTGCAGAGATACCACGCGGATTTTTCTTCTGCGCGCCTCGGCCAGAGCCAGCTCGATCAGGTTGCTGGCGATGCGCTTGCGGCGGAATCCCGGCTCGACATAGACGTTCAATAAGTAGCCGCGATAAGGACCCGGATCGAGCGGATGCGGGGGCCAGTCCAGTATCATCAGTCCCGCGCCGCCTACGATTTTGCCATCGTTCAAGGCGAACCAGCCCATGTATTTGCCTTCCCGCATCATGGGCGCAACCCACGCCTCGAAGACCTCCGTTACGCGGCGCAAGGTGCTGTTATCGGCCCGACCTGCATCGACAAACATGCGGTGGCGGTGATGCGCGATAGTCGGTGCATCCTCCGGAGCAGCCTGCCGGCTCTGAAATATGCTGGAAACCATGCCGCAAGTATACGGGCAGCGGCGGCGGGTTTCCAGGTTGTCGCAGGGATACCATACAGAAGAACCACACTGCGCGTCGGGTGCAGCGAAAAACCAATGACAACCAACCGAACAGTACGGCGGAAGATCGGCGCACCCGAAGCGGCCGTCAGTTTGCCGCTGGATACGTCGCTGTTCCGCGCCGGCGATCGCGTCTGCGTGGCTGTTTCAGGTGGCGCCGATTCGACTGCATTGCTGCGCGTGTTGCTTCCTCGCCGTGAGAAGCTTGGGATCGCGCTGAGCGTGCTTCACGTCGAACATGGCCTGCGAGGTCAGGCTGCGATCGAGGATGCGGAATTTGTCCGAACTCTGGCCGGACAATTCAACCTGCCTTGCGAGATCGTCGCAGTCGATACGCCGCATCGGATTGCCGAGCAGAAAGAATCCGTCGAAACGGCGGCACGCGCGCTTCGGTATCAGGTCTTCCGGGAAGTTTTGGCAGCAGGCAGAGCAGATAAAATTGCGACCGCCCATACGCTCGACGATCAGGCTGAGACCGTTCTGATGAAACTGCTGCGGGGTGCATGGACAGAGGGGCTCAGCGGCATTCATCCCGTTCTGAAATTGGAAATAGTGGCGGCAGCGGCGAGCGGAAAACGTCAAAGCGACGATCACCCATCCGGTTACTCATGTATTCGGCCTTTTCTGCGCGTCAAGCGATGTGAGATTGAAGCATATTTGCGCGCACTCGACCAACCCTGGCGCAGCGACGAAACCAACCAGTCGCTGGAGCATACCAGGAATCGCATCCGCCATGAATTGCTGCCACGACTCCGCGAATTTAATCCGCGGATCGACCTCGCGTTGTCCCACATTGCCGAAAACGCTCGCGCCGAGGAGATGCACTGGCAGGGGGAACTTGACCGGCTATTGCCGTTGCTGCTGCTTCCGGGCAAGCCGACGCGCGGAGGAGGACGCAGTGTTTCAACCGCGCCGGAGTCGGCGGAAGTCGCAATCGAAATTGCGCGCTTAAAAAATCTGGACCCCGGGCTATTACGACGCGTTTTGCGCGCGGCGGCGGAGCAGGCCGGAGCCACGCTGGATTTTGGCGCAACTGATCGACTGCTGGCCCTGGCGTTGTCGCAACCCACAGGCCCACTGAAGCGCCGGCGGCTGCAACTTGAAGGCGGGGTCATCGCGGAACGCTCCGCGCGCGAGCTGCGTTTTGGCCGCGATCCGGTCAAGCCTGGCGCGTCATCCACATATCTATTACCCGTGCCGGGGACAGTAAATGCCCCAGCTTTTCATGCGCGATATACCGCAAGCCTTCCAGAAGGCTACGCTGAGAGAACCCCGTCGTTGGATAATGCATGCATTCGCGCATGGAAGCCAGGCGACCGGGTCGAGTTGTCGCACTCACGGGAGCCCAAGAAAGTGAAGGAAATCCTGGCCAAAATGCTGATTCCAGCCGAGGAACGGGCAAACTGGCCGATTGCGACATGGCGAGGGAAGATCATCTGGATGCGTGGCGTTGCTCTTGCGAATGGCCCAAATCGGGACAGAATCGACCCAGACAAATCAGACACATGGAACGACGCTTGGCCAGTTCCGGAAATTCGCGAAACCCGGTATGAGAATCCTGTCCCTCAGGTAACTGGAGCGGCTCTTCGGAACTCTATGCCGCATCAACCAAAAGAGTAAGATACAAGCAGGCACATTTGGCTGTTCTAACGCGCCGTGGTCGGCTATGATCGTTGTACATTGCGACAAAAGGGCCTGAATTCTGCGACCTGAGGTGCAATTGGGGCGTCTAATCTGGTAGCCGTTAGCGGAATGGTTTTCCTGGTTCCGTCCAGCCGGGGCGCTTTGCCAGCCAAGCGGAGTGCGAAACGAGGGGTAGTTCGTGAATTCAACAGTTAAAACAATAGTTTTCTGGGTCCTGATCGCAACCTGCCTCATCGTGCTGTGGCACGTTGTCGAAAGCGGCGTCGGGATGGGCAAGGACCAGGAAATCCCATTTTCCAAATTTATGTCGGACGCCCAGCAGGGCCAGATTGCCGACGTCGTGGTCGTTGGTACAGAGGTACATGGCCACTATCGCACCGGCAAACAGAATTTCCATACCATCGTCCCCGCCAACTACCCCGATATGTACAAGGTGCTGGAAGACCACCAGGTCAGCGTCACCCTGAAGGATTCCCAGGGTAGCGCATGGTTCAATATCTTGCTGCAACTATCGCCAATTCTCCTGCTTGGCGCGTTGTGGTGGTTTATGCTTCGGCAGATGCAGACGGGCGGGAACAAAGCCATGTCCTTTGGGAAGAGCAAGGCCCGATTGCTCTCCATGCAGCAGAAAAAGGTCACCTTTAAAGACGTTGCGGGAGTAGAAGAAGCAAAAGAAGAGTTAAAGGAAATCATTGAGTTTCTGCGCGATGCTCCTCGATTTCAAAAGCTTGGCGGACGCATACCCAAAGGTGTCTTGCTGGTCGGACCCCCAGGAACCGGTAAAACTCTATTGGCGCGCGCGGTTGCCGGCGAAGCCAATGTTCCATTCTTCTCTATCTCCGGCTCTGACTTTGTCGAGATGTTTGTCGGCGTAGGAGCCAGCCGCGTTCGAGATTTGTTTGAGCAAGGCAAAAAGAACGCCCCCTGCATTATTTTCATCGACGAAATTGACGCGGTCGGACGCCATCGCGGGGCCGGGCTTGGAGGCGGTCACGACGAGCGGGAACAGACGCTGAATCAGCTTCTGGTCGAGATGGACGGGTTTGAATCGAACGATGGCGTGATCCTGATTTCCTCAACCAACCGGCCGGATGTGCTTGATCCGGCGCTGCTGCGGCCTGGCCGCTTTGACCGCCGTGTTATTGTGGGCCGTCCCGATGTGCGAGGGAGGGAAGAGGTACTACGCGTCCACGTCAAGAAAGTGCCGCTTGCCGACGATGTCGATCTTCGCGTACTGGCCCGCGGGACCCCTGGATTTACCGGTGCGGACCTGGCCAATATGGTAAATGAAGCCGCCATCAGCGCCGCCCGGGCCAATCGCAAGGTCGCGACCATGTACGATTTCGAGTCGGCCAAGGACAAGGTGCTGATGGGTGCCGAGCGCCGGTCAATGCTGCTGACCGACGAGGAAAAGCGCACCACCGCCTATCATGAATCGGGCCACGCGGTTGTTGCCGCGCTGCGCGACCATGCTGATCCACTGCACAAGGTGACGATCATTCCCCGCGGCATGGCGCTGGGCCTTACCATGCAGTTGCCGGAAGACGAGCAGCACACAGTCAGCAAGGATTATCTGGAAACGCAGTTGGCTATCCTGATGGGCGGTCGCTGCGCGGAAGAAATCTTCCTGAATCAGATGACCACCGGTGCCGGAAACGACATTGAGCGCGCCACCGAACTCGCCCGCAAGATGGTTTGCGAGTATGGGATGAGCCGTCTCGGTCCGCTGACCTTCGGCAAGAAGGAAGAGCAGATCTTCCTGGGTCGCGAAATCTCCCAGCATCGGGATTTCAGCGAGGAAACAGCGCGCCAGATTGACTCCGAAGTGCGCATGCTGGTCGATAACGGCTATCAGTCCGCGCACTCGCTGCTGGAAAACAATCAGCCGCTGATGCATCGCATGTCGAAGGCGCTGCTGGATCGGGAGTCCTTGGATGCGGCGGAATTAAAATTGGTTATCGAAGGCAAGGATCTGCCGCCTCTTGAAAGCCCGCATGATGGCCCTGGGGGTGATGTTCAACATGTGCTAAAACCGGAAGCCGGACGCGCACCTGGATTTCCCGGCGAACAGCCTTCACCGGCATAGCGCTCGCACCAGCAGGTCATTCTCTCGAAGGAGCAGCCCAAGTGGTTGCTCCTTTTTGCTTTGGCATAGCCATGCACTGCGGCCGCGGAGAAGCTCCAACTCAGATTTGTGGATCGTCGGCGGTCCGCTAGATAAAAAAGTACAATCAGAAAAGTCCTCGATATCTATGCCTGCAATTAGGATCTTCGCTTGCTCGTTGGTGCTGCTTACCGCCGGCTGCGGGTATCACACCGCCGGTTCCCCGACCCATTTGCCGCCGGAGATAGGGACCATCGACGTTCCCATCTTTCAAACGAACGTTGTCAGCTATCACACCGAAGTGGCATTCACGAATGCGGTGGTGAGCCAGTTGACCAGCCGCACAAGAGATCGCGTTACGGAAAGCGACCACCCGCGCGCCGCGGACGCAGTGCTGCGTGGGACCATTCTGACGGAGATGATTACGCCGCTCACCTACAACGCGCAGACCGGCCAATCCTCCAGTTATCTCGTTACGATCACGGCGAGCGTGGTGCTGAAGGACGCCGCCGGCAAGGTACTTTACAGCAACGATCGTTTCCGGTTTCACTCGCAATATCAGGAGACAGCGGACTTGTCGAGTTTCATTCAGGAAGATTCGCCGGCCGTTCAGCGCATGGCGCGCGATTTTGCCCAGTCATTGGTAAGCGATCTAATGGAGTCCTTTTGATGGCAAGCGTCCGGGGCGAAACCGGCTCGAAGCTGGGCAGCGGTTTTCTTGCCATGGAACGGCTGCTGCGAGAGGTGGGTACCGACGCGCGTCGTGCCGGTTACGTACTGCTGGGCGATGAAGCGTTCCTGCAGCGGCAATGCCGCCGCGGAATGATTGAAGCCCTGATTGACCCGCAGTTTCGCGAGTATTGCGTTTCAGATGTGGATCTTGTGGAGGCGAGCGTCTTCGATGCTCTCGATCAGGCGAGTACGCCGTCGCTGATGGCTCCCTTTCAGATCATCTTCGTGCGTAATGTGCGGCTGCTTTACCAACGCGGCGCAAAGAAGGAAGAATTCTCCGCCATCCAGAAATATCTCGGCGTGCCAAATCCGCAGGCGCTACTTGTTTTCATCGCTGACCACATCCATATTCCGAGCGATGTTCGCCGCATGGACATGCAGGACAAAGACCGCTACGAGCGGATCCGCGAAACTCTTGGCGACCATTGCGGCATCGTCGAACTCAGCCAGCCGGAAGATGACGATGCCATGCGCTGGCTGGTGCAGTGGGCCGAATCGCGAGGCGTGGATCTCGAATCTGACGCGGCTCGTGAACTGGTCGATGCGCTGCACGGAGATCTGATGCAGCTTTCCTCCGAGTTGGAAAAGCTGACGCTTTTTGTGGACCAAAAAAAGAAAATTACGCTGGCGGACGTGGAAGAGATGGTTGTTTCCGCCAAGCAGCGTTCCCTGTATGAGTTGACAGACGCAATTTCGGCTCATGATCCGGCTCGCGCTCTGTCGTTATTGCGCGGCCTGTTGAACGCGAGCGAGAGCGGCGAAGACGGCGCGATAGGGCACCTGCACATGCTGGCGCGGACCTTCCGCCAGATGCTCGTAATCATTGAAAAAAACGTTCGCGATTCTCGCGGTATCTGGCAGGCGCTCTGGCCGGGGTTTCGCGTGCCGCCATTTGCCGTCGAGGAATTGATCCGGCAGGCCAGGCGTTACAAATCGCGCCGAGACTTGATGCAAATGATCGAACGGACCGCGCGCGCCGATCTGGAAATTCGCTCTTCGCCGCCTGACAAGGGTCTGGTGCTGGAGCGGCTGATCATCGACCTGACAAAAATCGGAAAACCGGCCTAGGATGGGGCAACCAGGATCACGCAAGCAGATGCTCATTCTCCACATGGCTACCGGGCCGCGAGGTCAGCGCGACGGCGGCGGCTATGATCAGCGCTCCGCCCAGCCATGCAGCCGGCCCGAGTTGCTCGCCTAGCACAGTGACGCCGAGCACCGAACCGATCAGCGGCTCAAGATTCAGAAATACGCCGGCGCGGGAAGCAGGCACTCGAGTCAGACCCCAGTTCCACAGTAGCGTCGTGCTCGCGGTACAGAGCAGGCCGCTTGCGCCAACGGCCAGCCACGCCTCCGCGGAGACATGGATCGGCGGCGGCCCATCCACGGCAAACACCCAGATCGCCAGCATCACCGTGCCCGTCATCAAACCGTAGGCAGTGACGACGAGCGGCGAATAATCGCGCAACAGCCTCTGATTCATCAAAATCCACGCCAGAGAAATCATCAGCGAAGCCACGATCATCAGATCGCCAATCACGCTTGGGGTATCGCCGCGTCCCGATCCGGCCGAGTGTCCAAAAGCGATCAGCGCCGCGCCAGTTGAGGAAACCGCCAGCGCGATCCAGCCGATTCGATCCAGCCGCTCGCGCGCGAAGATGCTTGCGCCCACCGCAAGCACCACGGGTAGCGTGCCGACCATCAGCGACGCATGCGAAACAGTTGTCCTGGCAAGTCCAGCGAATTGCAACAGAAATTGCACCGGCACTCCGAGAAAGGCGGCGATCAGCAAAATGCGCCATCCTCGCGCGTCGAGGCCCGGACGTCCGCGCAGCAGTATGGGAGCCAGCCCAACACATGCGAACAGAAAGCGATAGAGAACCATGTGCGCTGAACTCATCTCTCGCATGGCAATCTTTCCGAAGAAGAACCCAGTTCCCCAGAATCCGCCGGCGAGCGCGCACGCCGCATAGCCAATCGCCGCGCCGGAGCGGCTGGGGGGAAATGTAATTGGGGAAAGCGACATGTTTCTACTGTGACAGAGAAATCGTATTGCCGAAGATTGTTGAGGGGACGAAGGATAGCGCGGGTCTAAGGGACATGGGCACCCGACGGTTGGTACCCTTCCTCTGAGAGCGTACTGTGGTTTTTAGATGATAAGCGCCTTACCATTGCAACGTCACGCCGAATCGAACCCGAGGAGTATTCCAATCGCGAATGTTTTCAGGCAACATTTCTGGTGGGGCGCGGCCCTGCTACTCCTGGTTCTTTTCCCGGCGGCGCTGCGCGCGGGAACACCCCATCCTTCTAAAGCATCGGCGGATGCGAACCAGCCTCATCCCGAGGTGACGATCCCGGTAACGCCGCTGGGTTACCTTCCTCCGGGAGAACTGCCGGCCTTTTACAATTACGCGCTGGTTAATTTGCGTTTTCTCGATGCGAATCATCTTGTGTTTGTTTTCAACATTCCAGGGCTTCTGGACCGCGATAACAGTTGCTCCGTCTCTGACAACGAACGCATGGTGCGCGCTGTGGTGCTTGAGCTTCCTTCCGGGCGCACCCTGAACCGCGCGGAGTGGAAACTGTACGACTTCGGGGATTTCCTATGGAGCCTGGGTAACGGTCAACTGCTGCTGCGGCGATGTACGCAACTGGATCTGCTTGGAGCCGACCTAAGGCCGAGGCCGTGGATCAAGGTCGCAGGCGAAATTCAGGACCTCAATTTTTCTCCAGATCGCTCGATTGCCGTCGTGGAGGAAAAAACCGAACCCAGTTCTGGCGCAAAGGACAGCGGAACGGTTCCGGCGATCACCGAACAAGCCACCTCGGCGGCGCGAACATTGGTCACTTTTGTCCAGATTCATCCGCTACGAGGGATCGCGCGAGCGGAAATCCCACTGCCGGCGGCGGTCCCGGTGACCGATCAGGGAATCCTGGAGACTTTGACAGCGCCTAAAAATCAATGGGTCGTAAACCTGCAGCCGTTCCACGGCCCGCAGCGCCCGATCGGCTCGATCCATTCTCTTTGTTCCCCGGCGATCAGGCCCATAACGAACGACTTGTTCGTGGCGACGGTCTGCGCTAAACGCGACGAGAACGTGTTCCAGGGTTATGATCGGAAAGGTTTACTCCTCTGGCAAATTCCGTTCCCCTCGGACCATCTTTCTCCAACCTTAATTCTGGTTCCAAACGGCGGGCACTTCGCAATTGAATCGCTTCATCTGAAACATCCCCACGCGCCGCTGGATCCTGTGTCAAAAGAGGACGTCGAGGGTCAGGACATCGATATATACGACACTCTTACTGGCGTACGAGTTGCGACCTTCCAGACCACCCCGGTTTATACCGGTGGGCGGAACGTCGATTTCTCTCCCGATGGCTCGCGCATGGCAGTGCTGCACAACGGCGTCATCGAGATTTACGCCTTAAGCGAGCTTGAAAAAGCATACCGGAATCCATCCCGCTAGCCAGAGCGCGCAATGGAAGCCTTGCCTTGGCGTTGAATTGAATGGAGATTTTCTGCCGACCGGAACGCGTTTTTTTTCTTCACCCGCAAGCCTGACCTGTGCTACGCTTCGCCAACAGGCGAAAATCCCATGATTGATCAGCCAATTGTTCCCATTGCAATGCCAAGCCATCCCTACGGACCGATCACCGCAGGGCAAATGTTTGAGCGCACTTTCGCCCTGCTGCGCGAAAACTTCAAACTCTTCTTCGGAATTGTGCTGGTATTGATTGGAGTTGAAATCATCGCCGCTGGACTGCTGGGAAGCAGCACATTTCTGGTGGGTCATCTCGGTGCCAGTCCCGCGCCGATCGCTCGGCTCTTGTTTATTTTTCCCGCGGTAGTTGTCGGCGGAGTTTTATTCTTTATCCTTTTGCAGATTATTCAAGGCGCGCTTTTTATCGCGACCGATGCAAAACTGGCCGCCGCACCCACTTCAGTGGGAGAAGCTTGCAAGCACGCCGCGGACAAGGCTGGCCGGCTGATCGGCATTGCGTTGCTCGTTCTTCTGCGGACCATTGGTTACGTGTTTCTTTTTTATATTGCCTCCGGCGTAGTGGCATTACTACTCGCTCTGATGCTTGGCGCTTTCAGGCATGTAGCTGGGGCCACCCCATTCGCCTTCATTCACGCTGCCGCCGCCGGTACCATCGTTCTGATTGTGCTGTTAGTGCTGGCG
>JBOGLY010000004.1:0-19959 GCA_050746425.1 Acidobacteriaceae bacterium | reverse complement strand
TCTCAGGCGGCAGATACAACAGGGCTTGTTCTCCATAACGAAAATGCGATGGCACGACAAGCTGCCGCGCGCCATTGAGTCCGAGGCGGCGCTCGATATGGTCGAAGTTTCCCTGGACCGTCAGAGTGGCTGAGGTCAGCACAACCGACGGAACATTTTCAAATAAATCGTTCGAAAGCAGGGAAGCGATTTCAATTGGCGTGGCTTGTAAAAAGGTATTGCCGCCCGCCTGTCGCATGCCGGTGGAGCTGCGGCGCTCGATCCAGAAAACGAATCCGCTGTCGGTTGATTCCATTAGAAAGGTCAGTTGGCTCGCCATCTCGGCGGTACGCTTTTTCAGGCCGCTCGCTTCTTCCACTCCGCGCAGACGTTCAAGTTCGCCACTAAGGCGCTCGAGCGCATTTACCAAGCCGAGATAGACGTCGCCGGACTGTTCCAGGAATTCTTCGCGGTCCGCGAAAGGCATGCGACCGTCCGCGCCTTTCGGCTCTGGAAGGGCGCCGAAGAACATGCGGCCGCGTTCGCGAACCAGTTCCGCGGCGGAGGTCAACGAAGCGGACAAGGACTGTTTGGCGCGCATCACAATCTCGACATCCCGGGCCAGCTCTTCGAAACGAAGATTGCTGATGCTGACGCCGAAATAGCTCGACGCAATTTCTTCCAGCTCATGCGCCTCATCGAAGACGACGGCTGCGGCTTCCGGCAGAACGCCTGCATCCGGCGCATTTTGCGCCTGCCTGCGGATGGACAGGTCGGCGAAGAAGAGATGGTGATTGACGATGACGATATCGCTTTCCAGTGCTCGCAGGCGCATCTGCGTAATGAAGCAAGGCTCATAATTCGGGCAGGAGGAGCCCAGGCAAGCCTCGCCGCGCGCGTCGAGTCGACTCCACAGCGGGCTGTTTTCGGGGATGGTGGTGAGTTCGGCGCGGTCGCCGTGTTCCGTGGTCTTTTCCCAGTCGCGTATCGTGTTGAATTGATCGACCAATTCGATGCCGGTCAAAATGGGTTGATCGCCCAGCGCATAAAGCTTGTGGCGGCAAAGGTAATTTCCACGCCCTTTCATATAGCAGACGTTCAGAGGGCCAAGAAGCGATTCCAGAAATGGAATATCTTTGAAAAAAATCTGTTCCTGTAGATTGCGACTTCCGGTGGATATGATGACGCGCTGGCCAAGCCGCAGCGCGGGCAACAGATATGCCAGCGTTTTGCCGGTGCCGGTGCCCGCCTCCACAATCAAATGGCGCTTCTCGGTGAAGGCGCGGTCGATGGCCCGCGCCATTTCCAACTGGCCGGGGCGATACTCATAGGGCAATCCAGAGCGTGACAAGATGCCGCCGGGCGAGAAAAATTCTTCGAGGCGAGGCAGCTTGCGATCGGTCGAGCGTTCTGTAGTGGACGAAGGGGACAAGGGCGGGGCGCTCCAAAGACTGCTTGTTCCTATAATAGGGAAGCAGCGCGGTTTTCCCACCCCATGACTCCCATTAAAAAAAATACACAATCCGGATCGCGTGAACGTCGCCGCCGGAAAGCCAATCCCTCCCGTGATGCGCGCTGGCCGCTGATTGCAATTGTTGGCCGTCCGAATGTGGGCAAGTCGACCCTGTTCAATCGCCTGACGCGCACGCGCCGGTCCATTGTCGGCAACGAACCGGGAATTACGCGCGATCGCATCTACGGCGTGGTGGATTGGGCTGGACGAAATGCGCGGCTGGTCGATACGGGGGGTGTGTTGCCTTCGGATCAGGAATTTATCCCGGCGGAAATTTTTCGACAGGCCAGGGTCGCCTTCGACGAAGCGGCCGCTGTGGTGATGGTGGTCGACGGACGGACGGAGCTGGCTGCACCAGACATGGAACTTGCGCGGCTGCTGCTGCGCCTCGGAAAACCGCTGATTCTGGCGGTGAACAAAATCGATGTCGAGGCGTTGCTGGCGCAAGCGGAAAATTATCGCCGACTTGGATTCAAGGAGATGGTTCCCGTATCAGCAGAGCATGGCACGGGAATTGGCGATTTGCTGGATGCAATGTTCGCGGTGCTGCCGCTCGACGATTTTGCGGCAGACGGAGAGGAAGAAGAATTCGCCGTTGAGGAAAGCGGCACTTCTGAACAAGCGGCGGATGAAGGCGAGGAAGAGATACCCTCGGTTCCGGCCAAGGCTCCCGATGAAGTGAGCGTCGCGATCATCGGCAGGCCGAACGTGGGCAAAAGCACCTTGTTGAATGCGCTGACGGGAACGGCGCGTGCAATTGTTTCGCCGATTGCGGGGACCACGCGCGATGCTGTGGATGAATTGGTAGAGCGCGGCGGCCAGAAATTTCGCTTCATCGATACCGCGGGGATTCGCCGCAAAGGCAAGACGCATGAGATGGCGGAGAAGCTTTCTGTTTTGATGGCGCGCAAGCATCTGGAAGCCGCGGACGTGTCGTTGCTGGTGATCGACGCCACGGCGGGGGTGCTGGCGGCGGACGCCACGATCGGCGGCTATGCGCATGAAAGCGGCCGATCCATGGCGATTGTGGTGAACAAATGGGACCTGGTAACGACAAAAAGAACAGACGGCAAGCCGCCTGCTGACCGCAAGGTGTTTGAAGATCAACTGAGATATCAACTGAAATTTCTATCTTATGTTCCGGTGATTTTCGTTTCCGCCGCGGAAGGCCAAAATATCGACCAAGTATTTGCCACGGTTGTCCGCGTGGCCGCCGAGCGCCAGAAACGCGTGGGAACAGGCCAGATGAATCGCTTTCTGGAACGCGTGGACTTTGAGCGCGCGCCGGTGCCAATGTCGCGGCGAATGCGGATTTTATATATGACGCAGGCGGGGGTTGCGCCGCCGACATTTGTGCTGTTTACCGATCGCGATGTGAAGCTGCATTTCTCGTACGAGCGATTCCTGGAAAACCAGATTCGCGAGGCGTTCGGCTTTGAAGGATCTCCGATCCGATTCAAAATACGGGCCCGCAAACCGCGCTCGCAACGGCGCTGAATTTGCTATCCTGAGCAATATGTCGCACAAGAAAACGCTTCTCAGCCAACCCATCGAACATATCGACATCAAGCGGCACGACGTGCGTTCCCTCGTCGATGCCATGAATTCCATGGCCTATTCCTCCCGCGATCTGGCGCGGGCTGCGGAGATTTATGAGCGGATGCTGCGCGACCGCGACTGCGGCGTGATCCTGTGCCTCGCCGGCTCGCTGATCAGCGCCGGGCTGAAGCAGATTTTTGTCGATCTGGTCCGCAACAACATGGTGGATGCCATTGTCTCGACCGGCGCGAACATCGTCGATCAGGATTTTTTTGAGGCGCTTGGCTTTCGCCACTACATTGCCGGGGATGAGTACAAGTCCGGCACGCAGGATGGAGTGTTGCGCGAGTTGATGATTGATCGCATTTACGACACCTTTATCGACGAGGAAGAATTGCGCATCTGCGATGAGACGACGCAGAAAATCGCCGATGCGCTGCCGCTGCGCCCGCACAGCTCGCGCGAGTTTATCCGCGCCATGGGTGCCTATCTCGAAAAGGAAGGAAAAGCCCCGGCCCACGGCGGCGTTGACTCGATTGTGCTGGCTGCATACCAGAAGGATGTGCCGATTTTTTGTCCGGCGTTCAGCGACTGTTCGGCTGGCTTTGGTCTGGTGGCGCATCAACACGCGCGGCAGGATGGAGCGAAAGTTTCGATCGATTCCGTAAAGGATTTTTACGAGCTGACGCAGTTGAAGATCGCCAATCCGACCACTGGACTGCTGATGGTTGGCGGCGGGGTGCCCAAGAATTTTGCACAGGACATCGTTGTAGCGGCGGACGTTTTAGGCGCGGATGCTCCCATGCACAAGTACGCGATCCAGATTACAGTGGCCGATGTGCGCGACGGAGCGCTCTCTTCCAGCACTCTGAAAGAGGCGAGTTCCTGGGGCAAGGTCGATACGACCTACGAGCAGATGGTCTATAGCGAAGCGACGCTGGCGCTGCCGTTGATTGCGGGCTATGCATATCACAAACGGGCATATACCGAACGCAAAGAACGGCGTTGGGCACGCCTGTTGGAGCCTGTGACGGCATAGAAATGCCATTGCCGAAGAATTCATGAAAAAGCCTGTTGATCTTGCTTCCGGCGAACTTGTCGCGTTTGTACCAACGAAAAACCCGGAACGCGCGCGCGCTTTCTACGAAGGAGCCTTGGGCCTCCGCTGCCTGAGCTCGGATCCATTCGCAATTGTTTTTGACGCGAACGGCACTACGTTGAGAGTTGTCCGCGTGGAAGAATTTACGCCGGCATCGTTTACGGTGCTTGGATGGAAGGTCTCGGACATTGCGGAAACGGCGGCGCGGCTCCGCGAAAACGGGATTGCGTTCCAAAAATTTCCCGGGCTTAAACAGGACGATAACAATATATGGACAGCTCCGAGCGGCACGAAAGTCGCATGGTTTCTGGATGCAGATGGCAATGTGCTCTCCATTTCTGAAGATTGATTGAGGTGAACGCCATCTCCGTAGCGCGACGTGTCATCGCCGTATTGCTCTTTCTCGCCATCGCGGGGACAGCATGGCTCTTGTGGCATCAAGCGCTGCGGGAAGTGGGTAGTGATTCGCGGCACAACCTGACGCTCAATCCCGGATATCAGCACAGCCAACGCCTGAAGGTTGCGGCAGCGCGCGCCGCGATGGATGTGTTGGGAATGGCGGGGACGGAAAAGCAGGACGCAGGTTCGATTTCTGGCTATCAGGCAGATTATCGTCTACAGAAAATGCAGATTCAGGCCGACTCCGAGGGACTGGAGCGATGGTGCGCGCAGGATGGCCGGCGGCGAGGATTGCTTCTTGAAATCCGCGCCAGTCTCTCGGTGCTTAACGCAGCGCTCGACCAGGCGACCGGTGCCCCGGCGGATGCGAGCGGCCTCGGCAAGGTTCCCTTGCTGCCCGCGCTCAATCGGACGGAGAGGGCGTTGAGCAATTACGCGGCAAGCCTTACCGAGCCAACACGCCTGCAGGGAACGCAAAACCCGGTCGCCTCTCCTGTGGAGTTGTGGTGGCTGCTGGTCCTTCTGTTGGTTGAGTTGGCCGTGCTGGCGGGGGTCGTTTTCACGGCGAGAAACGGTTTGTCGTCCTGAGCTGCAAGCGAAGGACCTTGTGGTCGGTCGCGGACCGCAAGGTCCTTCACTCCACGTTTTTCCGTTCAGGAAGACAACTCAGAGTTTTCGAGAGACCCCCTTAAAACGAATGCGTCTCGTCGGTAGCAGCGTGGGTTGCCGCAAGGCTGCTCCTTTGGTTGCCGCTCAAAAGAGAAGCTTCCGTTTGTGACCGCAACCCGGCGATCATGGTCCAATTGCTCGACTTTCCAGCTTCGGGATAAAAGGGCGGCAATCCCTGCATCAGCACGCGTCCCAGTTGATATGCCTGGGGTTCGTACATGGCCCGCAACTCTCGCAATCGTTTCATGGAGGCGTCTCCGGTGCACAGGGTGAATCCGGCTTCGGCCAGTTGTGTACACAAATTCTGAACTCTGTCCGGCGGCAAGCGGTCCGCGCCAGGACGCGCGCCCTTGGAAGAAAAGATGTGGGCCAGATCGAGTACCGCATGACGCGCCATGATGAAGGTCAGTTGCGCCTGCCTGGCCGCATCGCCCTCCACTGTGGCGATCAATACTGCGCACGTATCCAGCATCGCCACCAGCGCGGTCAACCAGCTTTGATTGTCATGCTGGGAGCGGAAGAAACATAGCTGCGGATACGAAATATGGCTTTCCAGCAACTCTGCGCTCCAACGCTCCCATTCCACCAGCAGCGTTTGCAGGGCAAGCTCACCGGCGGGTCCGGAGTGGCGGCGCAATAATTCCAATGCAGTCGGCGGCGAGCCTGCACGCGCATCCAGCAGGATGATGCTGACCTCCCGGCGCGAGAACGCGCCGTACAGCACTGGCAAATACCCGATGACTCCGGCCACGAACGCCAGCCCCATTCCAGCCTCGAGCGCAATCAAAAATCGTGCTGGAACCGTTAGAGGGACAACATCGCCCAGACCGAGCGTGAACAATGTAGTTCCGCTGACATAGAGGTCTGTTTCCCATCGGCCAATGGAGTGAGCGTCGGCAAAAGGCGAGCCAAGCGCATGAAAGAGCAGTCCGAATCCAATAATGAGACCCGCGGCCCAAACTCCGACAAGCAGCAATAAGGAAAGCGGACCGAAATAGCTGAGGAACGTTTCGCGGCTTCGGCTGCGGCGCATTCGACCGGCCAGGCCACGCCAGGGAATCCATGTGGCGGTCATGAAAAGGCGTGAGACGCGGAGCCGACCGGTCGCGCGTCGCGGCAAAATGATTGTCTGAAACGCATCCAGCAACACTTCCGCCAGGCAGATAAGGCCGAGAATGAGTGAGAGCGGGCGCATGGGAGTACTTCCTGAGATTCAATCACGAGTGGTGCGAGTCCGCAAAGCTTTGCGGCAGCAGCAATCTGGCGGCCCTACACTGGAACCATGCACGGACTTGGCCGGCTGCTGATCTACGTTGGATTCTTCATCGTCATCGTCGGCGTGTGTATATTGGTCGCTGAGAAAATTGGGCTGCCTCTGGGACGTTTGCCCGGCGACTTCGCATGGAGAGGCAAGCGATCTTCCTTCTACTTCCCGTTGGCCACATGTCTGGTGCTCAGCGCGATCCTTTCTTTCATACTTTATATTCTCGGCCATCTGCGGCGTTGATTGCATTCATACCCGGCTCCGAATAGGGGCGCGGTGCGTTCGGCGCGGTGCTAGACTCATCGTTAAAGACCGAGACATATTGCTATGGGGAATTTGCCTGTTGTGGAGTTGCCGCGTCGAAATCAGTTGAGAATTCTTTTATGAGCCCGTCGTTCAAGTCGCCTTGGGAAAAGCAGTCCGCGAGTTCGCGGCGACCATCCTTGACCGGCGATCGACGTTCGCAGATGGACCTGCTGTTTTCCGTCGGATCGAGTCCCGAAGCCGGCGAGTTCGCGCGACCGCCATGGAAAGTGCATGAGCTTGTGTCCGAAATGCGTGGTCGCGTGGAAAAGGAATTTCGCGACGTGCGAGTGGAAGGCGAGATTTCCAACCTTCGCCACGCCTCATCCGGCCACGTTTATTTCACGTTGAAGGACGACAAGAGCCAACTGCCGGTCGTGCTGTTTCGCGGCAAGGCGCGACTGCTGAAATTCAGTCCCAAGGACGGCCTGGAAGTGCAGGTGCGTGGCGGCGTCTCTGTGTATGAGGACCGCGGCCAGTTGCAGTTGATCGCCGAATCCATGGAGCCACGTGGCAAGGGATCGCTGCAGGTGGCGTTTGAACAACTCTACGCGTTGCTGAAAGCCGAAGGGCTATTCGATTCGGAGAGAAAACGTCCGCTGCCGTTATATCCGAAGACGATTGGCGTGATTACGTCGCAAAAGGGCGCGGTGATTCACGATATTCTCAACGTCCTTGCGCGGCGTCATTCAAGAGCGCAGGTTTTGCTGTATCCCGCGGCGGTGCAGGGCGATACGGCGGCCAGCGAAGTTGTCGACGCGCTCGCATGGTTTCAGAAGAATCCTTGCGTGGAGGTCCTGGTGGTGGCGCGCGGCGGCGGCTCGCCGGAGGATCTGGCGGCCTTCAACAGCGAAGGCGTGGCGCGCGCGATCGCGGCATCTGCAATTCCGGTGGTCTCCGCCATCGGCCATGAAACTGATTTTACGATTGCGGATTTTGTCGCGGATTTGCGCGCCCCAACGCCTTCGATCGCAGCGGAGATCATTACGGACGCGCAATATCGCGTGGAAGAATATCTGGGAGCGTTGACGGCGCGGCTGGAACGCGCTGTAGGATATCAGCGCATGCGAGCGCGGGAACGGTTCGCGCAATTGAATGCATCTGCTGTTTTTGCCGGTGTGCAGCATGGCCTCGCGCGACGCCAGCAGCGCGTGGATGAGATGCGTTTTCGACTGGAATCGTCGTGGGAAAAGACGCGCACCGCTTTTAATCAGAGAGTCGGGATGGCGCTGGCAAATCTGATGCGACAAGATGTTCGTCGGCAGATGGGACTCCACGGGGAACGGCTTCGATCGCTGCAGTTGGGATTGGGTCGGGCATGGTTTGCACATGTTGAACAATGCCGAACGCGCTGCAACCGCGCGACGGACAGGCTGTCTGCGCTGTCGCCGCTGGCGGTGCTCGATCGCGGATATGCCCTGGTCTATGATGGCGGCGGCAGCCTGGTCAAGACTTCGGAAAGTCTGCATGTCGGAGATGCCCTGCGGCTGCGGTTCGCGCGCGGACAGGCGCATGCGACGGTGACTGAAGCAGACAGCGAGAATCAGCAAAACTAGCAGGCAAGCGAGAGACGATGAGAAAACTTTTTGGAACCGACGGAATTCGCGGAGTTGCTGGACAGTTTCCACTTGATGCAAAAACCGTTTATGCGATTGGCGTTGCCTTGGCGCATTCACTGCGTAAACAGCAGCCGAATCCACACGCCCTGATCGGAATGGATACCCGCGAATCAAGCGCGGAAATTGCCGCCACGCTGACTGCGGGACTGCGCCAGGGCGGCGTGGACGCTACAAGTGCGGGGGTGATTCCCACGCCGGGAGTGGCATATCTGGCGCGCCTGCGCGGATTTGCCGCGGGAATCGTAATTTCCGCTTCGCACAATCCATGGCAGGACAACGGCATAAAAATGTTTGGCGGGGATGGCTACAAGCTGGCGGATGCGGTGGAGCTGGCTATTGAGGATGAAATTTTTGCCCGGCTTGCGCAGCCGCGAGAGCGCGAGATTGCGGCAACGGTCGCGCCGCAAGTGGATTCATCTTTGCCGGCGGCGTACATTGAATTTCTGCGAAACCAGGTTCCCGATCTCTGCCTTGATGGAAAAACAATCGTGATGGATTGCGCCAACGGCGCGGCCAGCGCGATTGCGCCCCCGCTGCTGGCGCGCTTTGGAGGCAACATACTGCTGACCCACGCCTCCCCGGATGGGTGCAACATTAATGAGCACTGCGGAGCGCTGCATCCGGAAATTGTTGCCAGGGAAGTTGTGGCAAAAAAGGCCGACTTCGGCGTGACCTTCGACGGCGACGCCGATCGAGCCATGTTCGCGGACGAGCACGGAAACGTGGTGAACGGCGATGCTGTTCTGTTGATTGCCGCGCGCGATTTGCATTCTCGCAACCGTTTGAGCAAAGACACGGTGGTTGCGACCACCATGTCGAACATGGGCCTGGAAGCCGCTCTGCGGGCCAGCGGCGTAAAGATGTTGCGCGCGCCGGTCGGCGACAGATATGTGCTGGAAGAGATGCAGAAGAATGGTGCGGTCCTGGGCGGAGAACAGTCCGAGCACATGCTCTTTCTGGATCGAAGCACGACGGGCGACGGCTTGCTGACCGCGCTGATTGTTCTTGATATTTTGCAGCGCTCCGGGAAAACTCTATCGGCGCTTACAAAGGACCTGAAGGTGTTTCCGCAAACCATCGTGAATGTGCGGGTCCGGGAGAAGCAGCCGCTCGATGCGCTGCCCACCGTGGTTGCCGCCATTCAGGATGCCGACACTGAACTGAACGGCAATGGTCGCGTCGTGGTCCGCTATTCGGGAACTGAAGCGCTGGCGCGCGTCATGATCGAAGCCGAATCCGAGCAGCGAATGCGGCACCACGCCGACCGCATCGCAGAAGCCATTCGCGCGGAGTTGGGCGTATAAGGCGCAATCATAGTTGCGTTATTTCAAATCGCGCCAGTTTGGGCCGACGGTGACCTCGGCGACAATCGGAACTTTCAGTTCGATCACCTGTTCCATCGCCTCCCGCACAAGTTTCCGAACTTCTTCGACCTCATCCGCGGGAGCGTCGAGCACCAACTCGTCATGAACTTGCAGCACCATTTTGGTGCGTAGTTTTTTCTCGCGAAGCTCGCGCGCGATTCGGATCATCGCCAGCTTGATCAGGTCCGCTGCCGTTCCCTGCAATGGCGTGTTGACCGCCGTGCGCTCGGAAAACCCGCGCATGTTGGCATTGCGACTGATAATGTCTGGAATGGGTCGGACACGGCCGAACAGAGTGCGCACGCTTTGCGTTTGTCGCACTTGTTCCAGCGTCTGCTCGATGAATTTTCTTACTCCGCTGTAGCGCTCGAAATAGCGGTCGATGTAAATGCGGGCTTCGCCGGGCTGAATGTTCAACTGCTGCGCCAGTCCAAACGGCGAGATGCCATACACAATGCCAAAATTCACGGCCTTGGCGCGATTGCGCGTCTCCTTGTCCATCCCTTCAATGGGGATGCCGAAGACCTCCGAGGCCGTGAGCGCATGGATATCGACGTTTTCGCGATATGCCTTAAGCAGCAAAGAATCTTCAGAGAAATGGGCCATCAGTCGCAATTCAATTTGCGAATAATCCGCTGACAGCAGAACATTGCCCTCGGCGGGAATAAACGCAGCGCGTATCTCTCGGCCAAGTTCCGAGCGTATGGGAATGTTTTGCAAATTTGGATTGGACGACGAAAGTCGCCCAGTGGTCGTACCGACAGCATTGAACGTAGTGTGTATGCGATGTTGCGCGTCCGCCTGCAAAGGCAGGCTGTCGGAATAGGTGGATTTCAGCTTCGCAAGCTGGCGATACTCCAGCACCATGCGCGGAACGTCGTGATGCTCCGCCAGTTCCTCCAGAACATCCTGCGCGGTGGATACGACTTTGCCTCGTCCATACTTGATTGGCTTCGGCAACGCCATTTTATTGAACAACACATCTCCAAGCTGCTTTGGCGAGTTGAGGTTGAAACGATGACCGCAGTTTCCGTAAATGCATTCCGCCAGGGTCTGCATCTGTTCGGCGAGACGCACGGAGATCCTTTGCAGGTGCGCGGAGTCGATGCGAACGCCCGCCTCTTCCATGTCCAACAGAATCGGCGTCAAGGGTAGATCGATAGTCTCATAGACCTTCAACGTATCGGAATCCTCGATCACGCGACGCAATTGCGGCGCAAGTCGCGCGACGGTGGCGGCGGCCATCGGAAGCGCTTCTTCTCCTTCACCGCGTAAGGACTGACTGTCGAACCGGGCCGCGACATCTGCCAGGCGATGGCTGGCGTGGGTTGGGTTCAACAGATAGGAATAGAGCATCACGTCGTGGCGAACGCCGGCGAGTTGAATGTCGTGCGCCTGGGTGGTGCGCAAAAGAGTTTTTAAATCGTGAACGGCTTTGGGAAGCGAAGCATCTTCGAGTGCTGCGCGCATAATGGTTGCCGCATCGCCCTCCCACGCCACGCGAAATGCCTTGGTATCGTCAGCGGCAAGTCCCAACGCAAACGACGAAGCCGTGCGGGCTGCTTCTGCGGCAGGGGCCGTGGAATCTTTTTCCGCTGACTCAATCGCGTCCAGCAGCGAAAGGCTCTGTTGCGCCGGTTGCGGTTTGCTCAACTCTTCCGGGTCCGGTTGGTCGGTTTCCGACTGAGACTGCTGCGCCGCCGTTGCTTCTGCGCCACTGACAATCGTCAGAGTGCCAAAGCGCGCGGCGGAGAGCAATTCTTCTAATTCCGCGAGGGACGGACGCAATATCAGTTCGGCAGTCCGCGTGGGCGTCTCGGCCAGGCCCAACTCTTTAATCAGCGTTGTAAATTCCAGCTCTGTAAATAAAGCCCGGCTGGCTATGGGGTCTGGCGACTGAGTTTGCAATTGCGTTAAGTCTAATTCGAGCGGAACGCTACAGTGAATTGTGACCAACTCCTTGCTCAGCAAAACCGTGTCGCGATTGTTCATCAGCGATTCGCGATAAGTTTTGCGTTTCACTTCATTGGCATGGTCCAGCGCAGCTTCGACGCTGCCGAATTGCTGGACCAATTCCACCGAACCTTTGTCGCCAATGCCGGGCGCACCTGGAATGTTGTCGATGGAATCGCCGCGCAGCGCCATTACATCGACGACCTTTTCCGGCGGCACGCCCAGCGCGGCCAGCACGCCTGCGCGGTCGAGCACCAAATTATCTTTTGCCGGATTCAGCACATACACGTGGTCGCCGACCAACTGCATCATGTCTTTGTCGTTTGACACGATGTATACAGGGTGCCCGAGCCGCGAAGCCTGCTGGGTCAGAGTGCCGATCACGTCGTCTGCCTCAAAGCCCTCCTGCTGCAGCATGGGGATGCGCAGCGCCTCCAGCGCGCGCCGGATGTAGGGGATTTGCTGCGCCAGGTCTGGCGGCATTTCCGCGCGATTCGCCTTGTAGCCCGCATACTCCACTTCATCGAAAATCTGGGTTGCGGCATTGAATTTGCGAATCTTCAGGTCCCTGGCGCGTTCATCCCGGAACACTGGCGTGCTGACGTCAAAAACGGCGGCGAGGTATTCGGGCTTGAAATCTTTTCGCAGCCGATTCAGCATGTTCACAAACACATAAACGGCTGCGGTAGGGATGCCGCTGCGCGTGGACATGGGGCGCTGTCGCTGCATTGCGTGATACGCGCGAAAAATGAACCCCATGGTATCAAGCAGAAATACGGCGGGTTTTGCGGGCTGGGTCGCCATCTTTGTTGAGTCTATCGAATCTTCCCGGAAGCGCTATGCCAGGAACATACAATCGCCATAAGAAAAGAAGCGGTACTGCGCCGCAACCGCATGGTTGTAGGCCGAAAGCACCTTCTCCTTGCCGCCAAAGGCGCACACCAGCATCAACAATGTGGACTGCGGCAGATGAAAATTTGTCAGCAGTCCGCGCACAATGCGAAAGTCGTATCCGGGGGAAATAAACATTTCCGTTTCCCCGGAATGAGGATGCAGTTCGCCATCGCTGAACTGGCGCGCGCAATGCTCCAAAGTGCGGACCGTCGTTGTGCCGACGGCGACGATGCGCCGATTTTCGCGCCGCGCCAGATTGACCGCACGCACGGTGGAATCTGGAAGCGTATAACGCTCTGCGTGCAGGCGAATGTCTTCAAGCCTTTCCACGCGGACAGGCTGAAATGTGCCGAGGCCAACGTGCAGTGTGAGGTAGGCAATCTCTACTCCGCGAGTGCGAATCGCGGACAGTATTTCCCGCGTAAAATGCAGCCCTGCGGTCGGCGCGGCGGCGGACCCGCGCTCGGCTGCAAAGACGGTCTGGTAACGTTCGCGATCAGCGGACGAATCCGCGCGATGGATATAAGGAGGCAGCGGCACGTGTCCAATCCGGTCCAGGATTGCATAAAAATTGTCGACCGGAGAAAAGCGCAATTGCCGTTCGCCGAATTCTCCGCGCCCGACGATTTGCGCGGTCAGCAACGGATCTGTGTCGGTCGTCGCGTCATTTGTCGAGAACGCATAAAAAAGTAGCTTCTCGCCGACGGGCAATTTGCGGCCTGGATGTACCAGCGCGCTCCATTCCAGCGGTGTATGCTGCGCCGTCAAAAGAACCTCGACCGTTCCTTGCAGGTGTCCTTTCGCCGCCGGATTGTGGGCGCTGATGGGCTGCGCGTGGATTCCCGAGCGGCGCGCAAATAATCTGGCAGGCAGCACGCGGGTGTCATTCAGAATGAGAAGATCGCCGCGTCGCAACTGCTCGGGAAAATTGCGAAATAGGCTATCATGCGGATTTCCCGTGTCGCGGTGAAAGATGAGCATCCGCGAAGCAGCGCGGTCCTCAAGCGGTTGCTGCGCGATCTGCTCCGGAGGCAAGGTATAGTTGAAATCGCTGACCAGCACAAGGACTATTCTAGCCACGCAAGTGCCACGGTTCGATCTTGCACGCCACAGCCTTGGGTGCTCAGCCCGATCGCTTAGTTTCTGCTGCTAGCATTGGAGTGAGCGGGTGCATCGGAAATGCCCGCCCGCCACGCGTATGTCCCGCAATCTATACATACTTTCGGCTGTGTTGGTCGTACTGGCGCTTGCCTCCTTCGGCATCTCCTGGACCCACGCCGCCAACCAGCCCGGCCTTCCCGGCGAGGCGCAGATGTGGCGCATGATCGCGTTGGGTCTATTTGTGCTGGGCGCTCTGGCGTGCCTTTCTGGAACCATCACAAATCTATTCGAGCAGGCCAGCCGCCGTTTTGAGGAACGCGAGCGCCGCCACGGCAAACGCCCGCCGGTTTGAAATCTCAGGCGTTCGCCAGACCCACCCGGAAAGCTCGTGCTGGATAGAATAGAAGAGGCAAGAAAGTTTCGCGTCGCCACAGGCATCTTCGTCGTGGCATCGTGAACCGGCCTCTAGAGGAAAAGCATGTACGAAGTTACGGTGGAAGCGGGATTTTCCGCAGGCCATTACCTGCGCAATTACCGCGGAAAATGCGAAAATCCGCACGGACACAACTATAAAGTGCGGATCACGCTGCGCGGGCGCGATCTCGATCCTGCCGGCCTGCTGCTCGACTTTAAGCAGTTGAAGCAGGTGATGCGGCCTGTGATCGACCGGCTCGATCACCAGATGATCAACGATCTGGCGCCGTTCACGGAATTGAATCCGTCGGCGGAAAACCTGGCGCGCTTTTTCTTTGATGAAACCAACGCGCAGTTACGAGAAATGACCGAGGGTCGCGTCGCCGTGAAGGATTGCACAATTTACGAAACCGACACCACCACCGCAACGTATTACGAGTGATTTCGTGCCTGCGAACAATTCTTTGGTCTTGATCGAACTCTATTTGTCGGTTCAAGGAGAATCGAGTTTTGCCGGACTGCCGTGCATTTTCGTGCGCCTTGCCGGCTGCAACCTGCGATGCTCCTGGTGCGATTCGGAATATACCTTCAGCGGCGGCGACAAATTCACCCTTGACCAGGTGGAGGAGAATATTGCGGCGCTGGCTCCAGTCAAGCTGGTGGAGTTCACCGGCGGCGAGCCTATGCTGCAGGAACGCGCGCTGATTCCAACGATGGAGCGACTGCTGGCGAATGGATATACGCTTCTGCTTGAAACCAGCGGCGAGCGACCTTTGGATCAGGTTCCCAAGGCTGTTCATAAAATTATGGATGTGAAATGTCCCGCGTCGGGCGAGAGCGGGCGTTTCCATGTTGCCAACCTGGAAGCGTTGACCCCAAAGGATGAGGTGAAGTTCGTGATCTCTGATCGCGCCGATTATGAATTCGCGCGCGATTTTATCTGGCGGCACGATCTGGCGACGCGGTGCGGAAACATCCTGCTGTCGCCGGCATTTAGCAAAACGCCCACGCCAGAGCGAACGGCGGAGAACTGCGTACTCGACCCGCGCCTGCTGGTGGAATGGATGCTGGCCGACCAAATGCCCTCCCGCCTCAGCCTGCAGATTCACAAATTCATCTGGGAGCCTCTGAAGAAGGGGGTATAGTCGCTAAAAGGATTGCATGAAGCCGACTGATCAAAATGCCGATGGGCCCCCGACGAACGATGATGCGTCGCTCAGTCCGTTTACCGTAAGCCACTGCCCCACGCTTAATGAGGCGCAGATGGTGGTTAGCTTGCTTGGGTCCTTTGGAATCGAAGCGACGATTGAAGGCGAAAACTATCTGCGCATGTTGGGCAGCATGGTGCCGGGAAGCGACGGAATTCGAGTCCAGGTAGACCGATCGGATGCCGAGGCGGCACTTGAAATACTGAACCCTGGCCCCGAAACCGAGACTGAAGAATAGATAATGTCCTCTTCCTCTCCTGACCCAATTCGTCCCCGCGCTATCGTCTCGCTTTCGGGAGGAATGGATTCTTCCGTGTGCCTGGCGTTGGCAGCGCGGGACTACGATGTATACGCGCTTCACTTCAGCTATGGGCAACGGACGGAACAGCGAGAGCTGGCCAGTGCGCGCGCGCTTGCGGAGTTTGTTGGAGTCCGCGAATTTCTACCGCTGAAAATCGACTTGTTTCGACGGATTGGCGGCTCGGCGCTGACCGATGTGAATATTGCCGTGCCCGACGCGCCAACCGGCAAAAAAATCGGCGAGGACATCCCCGTCACCTACGTCCCATTTCGCAACGCGCATTTTCTCTCGGCAGCCGTGAGTTGGGCGGAGGTCGTAGGAGCGCAGGCGATCTTCATCGGCGCGGTGGAACAGGACAGTTCGGGTTATCCCGATTGTCGGCCAGCCTACTATTCGGCATTTCAGCAGGTGATTCAGACCGGCACGCGGCATGGTGACATTCAGATACGCACTCCGTTGATCCAAATGAAGAAGAGCGAAATTGTCCGGCTTGGCAAGCGGTTGAATGCGCCATTCCACCTGACATGGTCCTGCTATTCCAACTCCGACCGTGCCTGCGGAGTCTGCGACAGTTGCGTCCTGCGCCTGCGGGCGTTTGCGGATGCAGGCCTCGTCGATCCCATTCCCTACGCTACCGCCAAGCTCAAAAAAGTGTGACCGCGAGGCAGCCTATTGCGCGATAGCGAAAATTGGCATCCAAGTGTTGTTTCGCGCTGTTGTAGCTTTAGAATGGCGTTGAGGCTTAGTTTTGAACGACGCCGAGTGAAAATCACCGCGTCGAGAGGTATTGAGGAGACGAGGAAATGGAAAAGATAAGGCTCGCTGTAACTTCAAGGTCCGCAAAAATGTTTGCGGCAATTTCGGCTGTATCGGGCGTTGTCATCTGCGCAGCGCTCTTTCTTGCGCTTGGGGCGGCAGCTCCAGCGTGGGCGCAGGCCGCTCCGTCGGCGAGTGCGACAACGGCCAGCATTCATGGGCATGCGCAGGACCCTCTCGGCCAACCGGTGACCAATACGAAGGTCGAAGTCACGCATGACGCGAAAACAGCGCTGAATACTTTTACGACCGACGACAATGGCAACTACAAGGGTTCAGGCATCAAGCCGGGGACTTACACCATCATTCTGTTCGGAGATATCAAGGGCAAAGACGGCAAGATGACGCAGGGAATCATCGACTACCAGCAGAACGTCAAGCTGGCGGCCGGCACGGATACCGAAGTCGACTTTGACATGACCCGTCAGGCTTATATCTCCAAGCTTCCGCCGGAGGTGCAGAAGCAGATCGCCGAAGTGCGCAAGCAAAATGCCGTGACGGAAAAGGAAAACAGCCAGATTAAGAACGTGAACAAACTTATCGTCAATGCGCGCGCGGCGCGGAAGGCAGGGAATTTCGATCAGGCAATCGCGCTGGATACGCAGGCGACACAGGCCAAGCCAGACGTAGGGTTGACGTGGTACGAACTGGGCGACAGTGAGTTGGCCGCCAAGAAATACCCCGATGCCGCCACAAACTACAAGAAAGCGCTGGCGATAATGAGTGCCGCAAAGACTCCGAAGGCGGATGTCATGGCCGCAGCGGACAACAACCTGGGCGAGGCCGAAGCGAAGTCAGGCGACGTCAAGGACGCTGTAGCGGCTTATGAAGCGGCGGCTAAGGCCGATCCAACCAATGCAGGCATGTACTATGCCAACGAAGCCATTGTCCTATTCAAAACCGGGCAGGGCGATGCCGCGGGCGCGGCGGCGGATAAAGCCATCGCAGCGGACCCCAATAAGGCGATCGCATATTACATCAAAGGCTGGTCTTTGGTGCAGCACGCAAGCATCGATCCCAAGACCAACAAAATTGTTCTGCCTCCGGGCTGCGCGCAGGCGTATCAGAAATTTCTATCGCTAAATCCTAACAACCCGGCGTTAGAACAGGATGCGACGAATATCCTGCAACAGGCCGGTGAAACCGTGCATTCTTCTTACAAGAGACATTGATTTGTACTGGAATGCAAAATGGTGATTAGCAATAGCGGCTCCCGATTGAAGGCGGGGCCGCTATTGTTTTTCCAGGCATAGGGCCACGGCCGGTGAGAAAAAGTCAGTCGCCAGAGGTTCATTCGCGCCTTACCGCTGTTCCCATTCCGTTCGGGGAGGCTTGTTCCATTGTTGCGGCGCAGTCCGCTGCAATCCTCGAATCGCGTGAATGGGAAAGGGAGTCGTGCGACTTGCTCGATGCCCTAGGGCGCCGACTGGCCGAGCCCCTGATGGCTGATCGCGATCAGCCGCCGTTTCCGCGCGTCACGCGAGACGGTTTTGCTGTTCGGTCACAAGACCTCACCACGGGCGCACCGTTGCGCGTTGTCGGTCAGCTTCGCGCCGGAGAAGCATGGCCTGCTGGAAATTTGCCTCTCGCAGTGGGAGAAGCCGTGGAGATCATGACTGGCGCGCCATTGCCGCCTGGAGCGGACGCGGTTTTGATGGTCGAACGCGCACAGGAAGTTTCCAGAAACCCGCCGCGCAACAGTGATGTCGAGTTGTCGAAAGATCGCTTTGTGCTCCCGGATCCTCATCAGTCGTTAGCGCCCGGAGAAAATGTCGTTCCGCAGGGCGGTGAGGCCCGTCGTGGAGACGTGTTGCTGGAGCCAGGGTTGCGCCTGGGTCCGGAGCGGGTCGCGCTGGCTGCCGCATGCGGGCTGCTTTCTGTCCGCGTCTACGCCAAACCGAAGGTCGCAATTCTCGCTACCGGCGACGAACTGGTAGAGCCAGCGGGGCAGCAGCATTCCAGAAGAGCAGGCTCCGGCGATCTGAGAGTGCCGATTGAACCTCATCAGATATACAACTCCAATAGCCATGCGATTGCATCCCTTGTTCACGGAGCCGGTGGGATTCCGCTTCGCCGACCGGCGGCGCGGGACGAAGTTGACGATCTCAGAGATTCGATTCGGTGGGGACTCGACGCTGCGCCTCTGCTGCTGTTGACCGGCGGGGTTTCTATGGGCAAGTTCGACCTGGTGGAAAAGGTGCTCGCCGGGATAGGTGCGGAGTTCTTTTTCACCGGGGTGAAGATGCAGCCTGGAAAGCCTGTTGTCTTCGGCCGCGTCCCCGCACGGGACCGACGTCCGGCGCGCTACTTTTTCGGATTGCCGGGAAACCCGGTTTCCGCAATGGTGACGTTCCGCGTTTTCGTCACGCCCTTGTTGGCGGCCCTGGCAGGCGAAAGAGGCTGGCAACCGAATGTCGCTTTAGCAAGGCTTGGCGCCGAATTTCAAACGAAGCCCGGCTTGATGCGCTTTGTTCCTGCGAACTTGAACACGTCGCATTCCGTGCCGATCGTAACTCCGCTGCGCACTCAAGGTTCGGGAGACCTGGCCGCCAATGCGCGGTCAAATTGTTATCTGATCGCCCCGGAAGATTGCGACCGGCTCGCCGAAGGCCAGATGGTGAAGGTGTTGTTGCGCTGACTGCGAACCTCACTGCGCGATTTGTCGTTGGTTCCTGCTACCCTGTTGGTCATGAACAGGCTTTCCCATTACGATTCCACAGGGCAGGCGCGCATGGTGGACGTCAGCGACAAGCCAATCACCCGGCGCGAGGCGGAAGCGACCGCCATGGTTGAGCTTTCCGCCGAGGTGCTCGCCGCTCTGCCTGCGAATCCAAAAGGCAATCCGCTGGAGATTGCGCGCATCGCTGGAATCCAGGCAGCGAAACGGACCGCCGAATTGATTCCGATGTGCCATCCCCTTTCTCTGACCTATGTGGATGTGGTCGCGGAAATTCAACCCAAGGGCATTCTCATTCGCGCGGCCGTTGCCACTGCCGGACCCACCGGCGTGGAGATGGAAGCGATGGTGGCAGCCTCAGTCGCCGCTTTGACCATCTATGACATGTGTAAGGCGATGGACAAGGGAATCGTCATTCGGGAGGTTGCGCTTGAGCGGAAGTCCGGCGGGAAGAGTGGAGAATACCGCCGGAGCCGAAGCGGCGGCATGTAAGCTTTTTGCTTTCCGCCATTCTCTTTCCATGTGCCCGCCGCCATCCATGGAGAAAGAATGAACGAATCGCTATTGCTGCTCTGCTATGTGTCTTCGAGTCATTTGCTTTCGTTGGTCGAGCGCCATGCTCACCGGCTGATATTCAGTTCTTCCGTCCTGAGCGGATCCCTGATTGCCGGCTTCATCATTTATTGGGCCATCTTTCATTTTGCTCTTCGCCGTTCCGTTTCGCCCATGCATCACCGCTCCCTAAGGCGGTTTCGCAAGCCAATTTTTTGGACTCTCGTGGTCTGTGCGGTAATGGTGGCAGTCCCAACGTTTGGCATCTCCGCACACAATGAGGAGATTACCGAAC
>JBOGLY010000003.1:0-21949 GCA_050746425.1 Acidobacteriaceae bacterium | reverse complement strand
CAGATACAGTTCGCCGAAGGTGTGGACCAGCGCCGTCGAAAGCGTCAGTATGCACCAGAGAAACGCTCCTGCCACGATGAGCGGCTTGCGTGGAAAACGGTCTCCAAGCCAGCCCGTCAGCGGCGCGGTAAACATGTATGTGATGAAAAAAGCGAAGGTCAGTCCGCCAATGCGTTCATCGTTTACGTGAAACGCACGCTGGATCAGCGGCTGCGCTCCGGCGAGCACGTAGCGGTCGGTATAGTTCAGCAGGTTCAGCGCGGTCAGCAGGACCAGCGCGGTCCACGCAGCCGAAGCTGGAAGCCGAGTCGAAGAGCACGAAGTGGTGGCCTGCATTCGCCGTCAGCATATCAGGCGAGAGCTATTTCTTCGTACGCAATGTCAGGAAGGTGTACGCGGTGCCAGGAAGAGTTGCTTATTTCGATGCGCGCGGCCAGTGTGCTTCAATGACCGTCGAGATGCCTCCGCGCGGACGAAATTCCCCGCGGACCGAGGCAGAAACCGGATCGCACGCCTTTACGATATCTTTCAAAACCTGATTGACAACGTTCTCCTGGAAAATTCCAAGATTGCGGTAGGAGAAAAGATATTCCTTGTACGATTTCAACTCCAGACATTTTTTCCGCGGCACGTAGCGCAGAAGGATCACGCCGAAATCGGGCAGACCAGTTTTCGGGCACACGGAGGTAAATTCCGGATCGTCAATTACGATCTCATAACCGGCAAATTGGTTTGGCCAGGTTTCAATCTCGGGAAATTTGAAGTCGAGACCGGCCCGCGCGTGGTCTTCTGTATACCTTGGAGCGACCCGTTTTGCGATGGATGGCATATACCCTGATTGTACGAAACTAGAAGCTGTCTCATAATATGCAATTTCGCGTCGGCGCGGTGCGTGAGACCCGCTTCGAGGTGGCTCTCATACGATTCGTCGCCGTGGGAGTTCCAGTTTATGAGACAGCTTCTTATGCCATCCGGCCTGAACCATTGCGCCCAATTGGGCATGAATCGACAGCGCATCGGCACGGAATCGCCATCGAGCGGGAACGAATACACTGTATCCCTGCATCCTTGAATCGAGAAACCGTTCGTCAACGTCTTATATACTGATCCTTCTACGAGATACCAAGATCGCACATGGCCGCTCCGTCTCCACAAGAAGCTTCGCAGCGAAAACGTAATGTATGGATACTGGTTGCATTGGCTGTGTTGCTTGCGGCCATTCTGGTGCATTTCTTCGATCGCAAGGTAACGCCAGTCAGAATGGCTGCCGCCGCCATGGGTGAGTTGACCAGCACTCTTGCGACCAACGGCGTGGTGCAACCCATCCACAACTTTGCCGCATACAGTCCCATGGCGGGAACGGTGAAAGCTGTCTATGTTCACGACGGCGAAAAGGTAGCCAAGGGGCAAC
The DNA here is from genome assembly GCA_050746425.1 of Acidobacteriaceae bacterium. Lineage (GTDB taxonomy): Bacteria > Acidobacteriota > Terriglobia > Terriglobales > Acidobacteriaceae > JAKAAZ01. The sequence goes on along the minus strand of JBOGLY010000003.1, from coordinate 20,538 downwards.
TGCTGATTTCACTCGACGATTCTCAGGCCCGTTCCCAGGTCGCCGCCGCCCTGGCAGCGTTGCGCGGTGCACAGGCCCAGTTGCAGGCCCTGCGGCAGGGAGGCACAAGGCAGCAGCAGATTGCATTGACTGGCAATATCGATAAAGCCCGAGCCCTCCGAGACCAGCAGGCCGCAACGCTGGCTACGCTGGAGAAATTGCAGCAGCAGGGCGCGGCTTCGGCAAGCGAAGTGGAATCCGCGCGCCAGTCATTGGCCGCCGACAATGCGGGACTTAAGTTACTCAATCAACAGCAAACCCATAGTTATGCTCCAATCGACCTGCAACATGCGCAGGCAAATCTCGATGACGCACAAGCTGCGTACCAATCGGCGCTCGACACTCTGAAAAAAGAAAATGTGCGCGCTCCGTTTGACGGAACGGTCTATTCCGTTTCCACGCGGACCAGCGATTTTGTTCCCGCCGGTTCTCAATTGCTTCAGATGGCGAACCTGAAACAAATCCAGATCCAGGCGTATTTCGATGAGCCGGAGATCGGAAATCTGAGAGTCGGTCAGCCGGTCACGATCGTGTGGGCTGCGCTTCCCAATCGAGTGTGGCATGGACATGTTGTGCGCACGCCATCCACTATCATCGGCTATGGCACGCGGAATGTTGGAGAAGCGCTGGTCTCGGTCGACGACTCCGACGAAACCCTTTTGCCGAATACAAATGTAACCATTACGGTGCTGCTGAAAGATTTGCATAATGTGCTGTTGGTTCCACGCGAGGCTTTGCGAATCGGCAACAGCGGAAACGATTATGTATTCCGCGTGGTCAATGGCCATCTGGAACGAACGGCGGTAAAAATTGGCGCGTTGAATCTGACGGAAGTACAGATTGTCTCCGGACTGAATCAGGGTGATGTGGTGGCGCTTTCGGCGACGGATGGCTCCACGTTGCTTAACGGGCAGTCCGTGGAGCGCGCGGAGTAGGCGCTTCTCGGACCGATGTAGAGTGCGCATTCAACATGGTTCGTCATTCTGAGCGAAGCGAAGAATCCATGCATTGGCTTTCTTGTGGAACGCATAGGTCTTCCGGTCACCGCGGCGACCTCAGGATGACAGATTTGTTTGCTATCGAAGCACACCAACCGGGCTATACCGCTCTTGAGGGCGGAGGGAGCAATCGCAACTTGAAACAAATCCTCATTGTGGTGGCAATAGGATGGTGCATCTCTCTGGCAGGCTATGCACAGCTAGCCACGCGGGAGTTGCCGAACGCGCCGCGACCCGCCGCGGCCCTCTCCACTCCATCGAATCTTTCGTTTCTTTCCGCCCATGACACGGCGGCGAACATGATGGGACCATCCTCGGCCACAGCCGCCCAGGAGCAAACAGCAGCGATAGAACAGGATGCCTCTTCGTCCGGGAACGTTTCGCTCTATACCATTGTCGATCTGGCGTTGCGCAACAGCAGCAGCGTTCGCATGGCGGAGGCGGAACAGCAGCGGGCACGCGGATATTGGATGGAGACGCGCGACGCTTATGTTCCCAATTTCTCTCTCGGATCAGGTCTGGGCTATTCCTATGGCTTTCCGCTTGGGAATCCAACGTTGTTCAACGCAAACTCCACAAGCCTGCTTTTCAGTTTTTCGCAACGCTACTATATCCATTCCGCAAAATCGGCGTGGAAGGCGGCAACTTTTTCTCTGAAAAATGTGCGGCGTCAAGTAATTCTCGATGCGGCATTGAATTACATTGAGCTGAATAAGACACTGATCCAGATCGCAGCACTCAATCAAGCTTCGGCGGATGCAGACAATATGGTGCAAATCGTGGAAGATCGTTTGCGGGCTGGGCTTGAAACCGATATGCAGGTCACGCGGACCAAGCTGAGTAGCGCACAGATTCAGCTTCACCGGATTCAAATGGAAGACCACGCCGATGAGCTGCGTCAGCATCTTTCGAACCTGACTGGTCTTGGCCCGGACCTGATTGTTCCGACGGCCTCATCGATTCCTCCCTTGCCGGACTTTGATTTTCAAGCCCTTTTGGAGAAAAGTGGACAGTCTCCGGCCATCCAAGCTGCGGCTGCCACCGCTGAGGCGAAGTTGTTTGCGTCTCAGGGCGACATAAAGCAAAACCATCGCCCTACAATTCAGCTCGCGGCCCAATATGCCCGCTTCGCTCCGTTTAACAATTACAGCCAGTACTATCAGCACTTCAACCAATACAACAATGTTGGGATTGGCATTCAAGCGGTCTGGCCATTGTTCGACCGCACAAGGCGAGACAAAGCGGACGAATCGATCGCCACCGCCAAGCATGACCGCGCCCAGGCGGAACTGGCGAAAATACAAAGCGATGAGAGCAATTTCGCACTGTGGCATAGCCTGCGCGAACTGGAGGCCGAGGAGCAGGTCGCCGACCTGCAGCGGCAACTGGCGCAGGATACCTTGAACTCTACTGTGACCCAGATGAACCATGGCGCGCCGAACGGCAAGCCCATCCCGCCGCAGCAGGCGGACCAGGACCGCGTTGACGCGCAGACCAGCTATGTCAGCCTGGAAGATGCAAAATTTGCCGTAACTCGCGTGAAACTCGATTTGTTGAGCGCTGTTGGCGACCTGGAAGATTGGGCAAAACAAAGCGCCCAACCCAACATAACCACGCCGCCACAATCCACCCACTGATGTAGAAGCCGCGTTGTCCGCAACCAATCGTTGAAGACCGCATCCAATTGAAAAGACGAGTGCTACGGATTCTTTCTTCCCACTTCACAAAGCGGCGCGGGAAGCATCGAAGTGATAAACTGAAGCCTGAATTTATGCCTCTGAAGACGATCTTTCTTAACCCGCCCTCATTTGAGAACTTTGACGGTGGGGCCAGTTCACGCTGGCCCGCCACTCGCGAAATTGAATCCTACTGGTACCCGGTCTGGCTGGCTTATCCGGCAGGTATGTTGGAAGGATCGCGCCTGCTCGACGCGCCGCCTCACCACGTGACCGCGCAGGAAACCATAGAAATATGCAAGCAATATGAATTCCTGGTCCTGTTTACCAGCACCCCAGGCTGGCAGGGCGACCAGAAACTGGCGGAGGCCATCAAGTCTGCCAATCCCTCGATTCGCATCGCCTTTGTCGGGCCGCCGGTCACGACATCGCCGGATCGTGCACTGAATGAGTGCCCGGCGATCGATTTTGTTTGCCGGCGCGAATTCGATTTCTCGGTCGTTGAATACGCTAACGGCAAGCCGCTGAATGAAATTCTCGGGATCAGCTACCGCACCGGTGGCCCAATCGCCCACAATCCGGATCGCCCTCAGGTGGAAGATCTGGATGCCATGCCGTGGGTGACCGACGTTTACGCCCGCAACATGGACGTGACAAAATACAACGTCCCATTTTTGCTGCATCCGTATGTATCGCTCTACTCAACGCGCGGCTGTCCGGCGCAATGCACGTTTTGCCTGTGGCCGCAGACTCTGAGCGGACACGCCTGGCGAAAACGATCCACAGACGACGTTGCCGCCGAAATGGCGCACGCAAAGGAACTGTTCCCTCATGTGAAAGAGTTTTTCTTCGACGACGACACGTTCAACATCCAAAAGGCCCGCACCATCGAGCTATGCGAAAAACTCAAGCCGCTGAAGCTTACCTGGTCTTGCACATCGCGCGTCACTACGGACCGCGACACCCTGAAAGCGATGCGCGAGGCCGGTTGCCGTTTGTTGATTGTAGGTTTTGAATCTGGCGATCCGCAGATACTGAAGAACATCAAAAAGGGCGCAACAGTGCAGCGCGCGCGCGATTTTGCCCGGGATTGCCATGATCTTGGCCTGACGATCCACGGCGATTTTATTCTTGGATTGCCCGGCGAAACCAAGGAATCTATTCGCAACACTATCACCTTTGCCAAGTCGCTTGATGTGGAAACGATCCAGGTTTCCATTGCGCATGCGTATCCGGGGACGGAGTTTTACGACTACGCCAAGAGCAACGGTTTCATCATCAACAATGGCGCAATGGTTGACGAGGAAGGCCATCAACTGGCTCACGTCGAGTATCCCGGCCTGCCGACAGATTACGTTCTGGAGATGGTGCATCGCTTCTACGACGAATATTATTTCCGTCCAAAAGCGGCGTGGCGCGTGGTCAGCAAGGCAATTGCGAACCGCGACCTCGGGCGCTTGTACGTGGAAGCGAGAGCGTTCATGAAGCTGCGCGCGCAGCGCAATCGCGTGGTTGCGAAAAGCAAGCGGGACAAAGCCGCACTGGCGGAAACGCAACAAGTAGGCGCCTGAGCCAAACGACGAAACCTGGGCCGCAGGTTGAGGATTCTTGACCATCGCACTCTCGCAATCCACCATGACGTTTCGCCGCTACCTGATCCTGGGTGCTGTAATGGTGTGCGCTTCGGTCGGCGACACGTTTCTCAGCGCCGGCATGAAACAGGTCGGCCCGGTTTCTCTGCGCCACCTGTTCAGCCTTCTGGTTGCGCTCAGCAATCCCTGGGTAGTAAGCGGCATATTTTTTCTAGCTATCTTTTTCGCCGCGTATCTCACGGCGCTATCCTGGGCAGACCTGACCTTTGTTCTACCGGCGACCGGCTTTGGATACGCAATCATCGCCATACTCTCGAAATTCTGGCTGCAGGAAAATATTTCTGCTGGGCGCTGGGCCGGCATTGTTCTGATTACGATCGGTGTTGGGTTTGTCACCCGAGGTCCGTCCTACACAAATCACAACCATCAAGGCCCGCATGAGGAGCTGGCAGCTTCCGCGGCTGGAAGCGAATTCGCCCCCCTTCAAAATAAGGAGCGCTCCGCATGAATCTCTCCGGAGACGCATCTGTCTGGTCGATGATCGGCGTGATAGTCGTGCTAGCCACGACAGGAGATGTTCTGCTCGCCGGCGCGATCCGGAAGATTGGTGATTTTGACGTGATCCGCGGGCGTTCCGGGCTTGGCGGAGCAATTCTTGCGGTGGTGCTGAACGTACGATTTTGCCTCGGCGTGCTATGCATGGCGCTTAGCTTTTTTGCTTTGCTGTTCGCGCTCAGTTGGGCAGAGGTCAGCCTGGTCGCTCCGGCTTCGGCCGCCCTGACATTTGTGACTAACGCCTTCGCCGCGAAGTGGCTATTGAAAGAAAATGTCGATGGTCGGCGCTGGATGGCAGCCGTGTGCGTCTGTGCCGGCGTCTTTTTCCTCAGCCGGTAGCCTAGGCGACCTCAGGATGACAGCTTTCGTTAGGTAATCCCTACCGGAATAGCCGCATAAACCCCTGCGCGGGCAATTCGGCGTGCAGATATTTTCGCGGATTTCCGTCGGCTTCCGTCAAAGCTTCCGCCGCAAAATAGCCGCTGCGCACAGCGCCCTCCATGGTCGAGGGCCATCCAGTATCAGTCCAATCTCCTGCAAGAAATAGTTGCGGCCACGCGGTGGCTGCACCCGGTCTGTCTGCATCGAGACCCGGCATCACAGAAAACGTCGCGCGGACCTCTTTAACAACCGCTGCTTTCAACAGCTTTGCTTCCCGCACCGCAGGAAAGAATTCCGCCAGCTCCGTTAACGCAATATCCAATATCTCCTGACGGGATTTTTGCACCAGCGACTTCGACGCGCTCACCACCAGTTCCAGATAACTCCCTGTTCCTTCAGCCCGGCGCTGGGGTTGCAGTAGAGTCTTGTTGTACATCCATTGAATCGTGGTATTGAGTAGCACGGCGTGTTCAAGATCGGTGACGATGCGATCGAACCAAAGATGAATGCCCGTAATTGGCGAGTGCTGAAAATGCTCCAACTGGCGCGCTAAGGTCACCGAAGCGCTGTCGATTCTCTGCGGTAATTGAGGCAACAGCTTTCGCATGGACTCAAACGGGACTGCGAGAACCAATGCATCCACATTGATGATCGTTCCTTCGCATCCAACTCGCCATTGCCGATGGCGCTCATCGTATTGAAAGGTCTCCGCGGTTTTACGAAGGTCGACCTGGCCACCATGGGACTGAATAAATCCGACAGCGTGCGAATACAGTTCGCTGAGAGGAATCTTTGGCACCCCCATCCAACCGCCCCGCGCAGACCGCATAAAAGCCATGCGAAAAACCATCGCCGCGTAATGCGTGGATACGCGATCCAGATCTTCATTCAGCGCGCTGACCAGCACTGGATTCCAAAATCGATCGATAGCGCGCTTCGTTTGTCCATGACGGGCGAGCCAAGCTGCGAAATCCTCGCCGTTGTCCGGCGGCACGCCTCGCAGAAAGCTCAACATTCCACGGCTGATGGCAAATTTGTCCGCCATAGATAACGCGGAAGAGCGAAGAAACGATGTCGCATGGTGAAACGGAGCAGGCAAATATCCTGAACGCAGCAGACTGCGCCGTCCGCCAGGCTCAAGAAAAACAATGCGGTCGAACCAACGAATTTGATCGGCAACGTCAAGCTGACGATAAAAAGCGATAAGGTTTGTACAGCAACCGAGGAGCACATGCTGACAGTTGTCAACGACTTCTCCAGTGCCAGGATGTTGATAGGAAGATGCCCGTCCGCCAACATACGGACGCTGTTCGATCAGGTGAACGCGATAGCCGGTTTGCGCCAGGGCACACGCAGCGGACAGTCCCGCCAGCCCACCCCCAATGACAGCGACCTCATGAATGCCACCCTCGCGAGCGGGCCGGTCTATCGTGGAATCCGCGGAAGTCATCACAAGTCTATGCGCCTGCCGATGAACTTTTCGTTGTTAAGCGCAGACGAAACGCCATCAATAATCCCCGACTCAGTATCCATATCTTTTCCGCCGTTGGTACGGTCACTCTGGTGGAAAACACTTGATACTCCATGTGCTCGATGCGGTCCAGAAGACGACGATAAATTGTGACCAGTACCCATAATGCGGCTCGGCTGTCCGGAGAAATCAGCGGCAACAGACGCTCCGCTGCTCGATAATATCGTCGCGCGCGTTCTGCTTCCATTGCCAGTAGACCGCGCTCGTCGGGTGTTAGTTTCTGTCCGCTGCGATTCGAAACAACTTGTGCCACCGTCACATGATGCTGTTCCAGATCGTCGAGCGGAAGATACATCCGACCGCGCTCCGCATCCTCCTTAATATCGCGCAAAATATTTGTCAATTGAAACGCGATACCCGTCTGTTCCGCCAATTCCTCTGCTCGTGGTTCGGTATAGCCGAAGATTCGAATGCAGACCAGACCCACAACGGAGGCGACGAGGTAACAATATCGATATAGCTCGTCGAAGGTGTGGTAGGTGGCGAAAGAGTTTGCGGCGGCGGGCGTGGTCAGGTCCAACATGGTTCCCTGCACCAGTTGATCGAGCAACTCTGTCGTGATACTGAACCGTCGCTGCGCATCGCGCAGGGCAATAAAGACAGGGTCGCTCGTGGACTCTCCTGCAGCCACGCGGTGCCAATCGCCCAGCCATTGTTGCGATTGAAGAAGTCTCTGTTCGCGCGGCAAATGATCGTCGTCGGCGAGATCGTCGGCGTGACGCATGAAGGCATACACCGCGCAAACCGCGGCGCGTTTTCTCTTCGGCAACGCAAGAAATGCATAATAAAAGTTTTTGGCTTCACGGCGAGCGATCGCCTCGCAGGCAGCGTACGCTTGCTCGACAGAATCGTTCACGCAGACTGCCTCGCTCCGAGCCGACCCAGCAACGCGCGCAGCAACAGCGCAGCTTTGCGCCGCCTGGAAATCACGGGACGGGAACACAGCACGTCGTAGTTCTGCCTTGCGATTGCCCGCAAAATCTCCTGCCCGCCGCGGCTGAACAACGCAAGATCGACAGCAAGCTCTTTGTCCACGCGACCGATCAGCGGCATTCCTGACGCGAACAATCCTTGCGTGTAGGCGACCTCATATTCCATTAGCCCACGGAATTCCGGCGTGAAGCGTCTATCGCGAATTTGTTCCTCACTCACCCCAAACCGCTCCATGTCAGCGAGCGGAAGATAAATGCGACCGCGCAGATAATCCTCGCGCACATCCTGCCAGAAGTTTGCCAGTTGAAGCGCGGTGCAGGTAAAGTCGGAGAGAGCAAACGTCTCAGGCTCGCGATATCCGCATACATAGAGCACAAGGTGTCCGACCGGATTGGCGGAATTGCGGCAGTAACCGAATAGATCCTCCATAGTGCGATAGCGAGTGACCGTCTGGTCTTGGCGAAAGGCAACCAGCAGGGCCGCAAATGGTTCTTTCGGGATGTTGCAGACGCGGATCGTCTCCGCAAGTGCGATAAATACTGGGTGCCGCGCGTTGCCGCGATAGCATTCGTCCAATTCTCGATTCCAAAAATCCAGCAGCGCCAGCGATTGTTGCGCATCGCCGATCTCGTCCCCCAAATCGTCCGAAATGCGGCAGTAGGCGTAGACGCTTTGAAAGTGCGGTCGCAGTCGCCTGGGAAGAAACCACGTTGCTACATGGAAATTTTCGTAATGGGTTTCAGCAAGCTCGCGGCAATATGCCTGTGCCTCGGGCAATGTAGGAGCACGTTCCGGCATGCGATACCGCGGCGGAAGCTTCTTCCACGCCGCACCAAGTATCTCCGCGGAGTTTGCGTCCGCATGGCGCAGCCCGCTAGCGGACATGCGGACCCTCACCCGGATGAATTGCAATTTTTATGGCGTTGCTTCGGTCCATGAAGCGCCGGAAAACGGCAACCAGGTCTTCCAGCGGCGCGCTTCCGGTCAGGAACTTTTCGCTCTGGAAACGACCGCTCGCGATCCACTCCAACGCGCGACGGCAGACGGAGGGACGATGATGGAAGCTGGCGCGCAGAGTCAGGTCATTATAGTGAAGGCGATTCGTATCGAAGCTTACTTTGGTTCCTGCGGCGCATCCGCCGAAAAAATTGACCACCCCGCCCTTGCGAACCATGTCGACGGCCCATTGCCATGTCTCCGGAATCGCAACCGCTTCGACCACCGCGTCCGCGCCTTGGCCATGCGGAGTCAGCGCACGAACCGACGCGATCACGTTGTCTGTCTCCGCGATCTGAACGACATCGTTCGCCCCGAAGGATCGTGCCAATTCAACTTGCTCGGCATGTTTCACCACGGCGATCACGTCAATGTCATTCAGCGCTGCTATGTGAATAAACATCAGTCCGATAGGACCTGCTCCAATCACAACCATCCGATCGCCAGGCTGGGCGCCAATCTCATCCATGCCGTGCAGCACGCACGCCAGCGGTTCGGTCAGCGCCGCGTGTTCAAGCGGAATCGAATCGGGGACAAGAAACGCATTTTTCGTCACGATCCGCGCGGGAATTCTAAAATATTCGGCATACGCGCCATTGTTGAAGAGAAGATCGTCGCAGAGATTTTCCTGCTGCCGCCGACAAAAATAGCACTTGCCGCATGGCGCGGAATTGACGGCAACTACACGATCGCCTTGTCGAAACGATGTCACTCCAGCGCCAACCTGGGACACGATACCGGCCATCTCGTGTCCAAAGGCGATGGGCGGTTTCAGCATTTTTTCGTGGTAACCGCGATGAAATACTTTCAGGTCGGTGCCGCACGTAAGGGCAGCAACCACGCGCACAACAATTTCGCCGGCTCCGGCTTCAGGAATTGGCAACATCTCAATCCGAACATCTTCTTTGCCGTACAAAACAGCGGCCTTCATTTCAGCGGTCACGCGGTCCGCTTCGCGGAACGTCACGCGGCCCGGCCGAATCGCAAGCTCTTTCGGAATTGAGGCAGGATTCATCGGCATGCCTGCGGTTGAATCACTATCTTCATGGAATCCGGCTTCGGTTCTGAGGCAAACGCAATTGCCTCCGCTGCTTCGTCCAGTGGAAAATAATGTGAAATCAAACGAGTGAGATTAAAGCCATTCGTATAGCCATCCAGGACCAACTGAGATGCCTGCTGCTGAACGTCCGCCGAAGAACTGTACGACCCGATCAGCGATTTTTCATCCATGCAAATCGCCGCCGGATCGACAACGACTTCGCCGTGCTGGGTAGCGGCAAACAGCAGCACGCGACCGCCGCAGCGCACCGCATCCATCGCCGGGCGAATCAGCGCATTCCCTCCTACGGCGACAATCACAACGTCCGCTCCGCGGCCTTCGGTGTGTTCCTTCACGACCGCGATGGGGTCTTGCTGGTCAGCCTGAATGGGATGATTCAGATCGAATTGCGCGGCAACTTTATGGCGAGCGGCATAAAGGTCGGAGGTCAACACGGTCGCGCCCTCTTGCCGGGCCAACGCGGCCAACAGTATTCCGATCGGTCCCTGTCCGATGACCATTACGGTTTCATCGGGGGAAAGATGCAAATTGTAAATCGCCTTATAGCAAGTATTGACAGGCTCAATCCATAATGCCTGCTCAAACGGTACATGGTCGGGAACACGCACCAGCCCGCGATCCACAATCCAGTCCATCACTCGGACATATTCGGCAAAGCCGCCGCCGGAAGGCTCAAACCCCGCCGTGCATCCTACGCGTTTATAGCTTTCGCACTGCGAGAACGTCTTCTTCCTGCAGTAGTAGCAACTTTTCCCGCATGGGATGTGATGAAACGCCATCACCCGGTCGCCGACCCTCCAGCCGTTCACTTTGTCCCCGACCGCCGCAATCGTTCCCGCCATTTCATGGCCGAAGATCCTGGGAGCGGAATGAGAACCAGTATGAATTTTCTTTAGGTCCGTCCCGCAAATCCCGCAGCTATGGATACGCATCAGCACTTCCCCTGTCCCAATGGCCGGAACAGGCACCTCTTCCAGGCGAATATCGTTGATGCCGCGGTAGACTGCCGCGCGCATTGTCACGGGCACCGCGTTGACTCGCAAGGTCTCTCTATCTGTCACAGTTTCCATTTTATTCCGCCTGCTCCAGAACCAGCCGCAACGCTTGCGCAATGGAATGCGACGCGCACGCCGACTGTTTGCCGAGTCTCATTGCGCTGGGGACGAGCCATGGATGCAATGCTACATACATTGAGAACGCTCGTTCTCGAAATCCGCCGCGTTCGTCGATAAAACGGCCAATATCCGGTAAATTGTCCTCTACCCCGTCGCTGATGGCACGAACCGCGCGAAAGGGCAATCGGTGCGTTTGCGCTAGACGAGCGACCGTGGCTGCCTCCATGTCGACAAAGTCGGCATTCCAGCGGGCGGCAAGTCCCGCTTTTTCGTCCCGGCCAACGGCATGGTCCGTGCTGACCAGCGTCCCAGACCCTCCCTGGCATTCAAATCGCTCGCCATTCTCATCGTCGATCACTGTGCCGGGCCAATAAGCCTTGTCCATCGGCATCGCAGCGCGCAGGCCTCCAGAGTAGCCCACGGAAATGACCTCGGCAACCGGCCCTCGGGACATTGCAAGCTCCAACGCGCGCGTCACGCGTTCGCGACCCATGCCTGCACACACTACAATAGCGCGATTGCATTCCCAGATATACGTCCCTTCTCGGTGCGAGAGGGTGTGGACACGCCAGTCGCGCACCAGGGGCGCTACTTCACGAGGCAGCGCGGCAAGCATGGCGATACGGGGCTTCATTGGGTTGGTGCGTACCCGTGGGCGCGAAACCAATCGATGGCCGCATGCAATGCCGAGTCTACCGGAACCACGTTAAAGCCCAGTTCCCTTTCCGCCCTGGCGGAACTTGCAAACATTTTCTTCTTTCCCATTCGCACCGCTTCAACGGTCGCGCGCGGCTCGCGTCCGAGCATTCGACCAGTGGTCCACTCGTCGAAAAATGCAAATGTCATGGCAACCGAGTGCGGCACGCGCATGGTCGGTGAAGGCAATCCAGTCATTGCCGCCATGCGATCCAGAATCTGCTTCAGCGTAAGGTTTTCGCCGCCCAGAATATATCGTTCGCCTGACCTGCCACGTTCCAGCGCAGCAACGTGCATCTCGGCTACAAGTCTTACATCCACCAGATTCAGACCGGTATCGACGTAGGCTGGGAATTTTCGATTCAGAAAGTCCACGATGATGCGACCCGTTGGAGTGGGCTTCGCATCGTTGGCCCCGATCGGCGTGGTCGGATTCAGAATTACAACTCGCTGGCCCAGGCGAGAGGCCTCGATCGCTTCCCTCTCCGCAAGAAATTTCGAGCGCTTATAATGGCCGATCATGTTTTCGATCGATACCGGGGTGTCCTCATCGACGACCGTGCCGTCGGAATGAAAGCCCATCGTCGCAACGCTCGAGGTGTAGACGACGCGACCAACTCCCGTTTCCCGCGCAAGCCGCAGCAGCGCCTTTGTACCATCGACATTTGCCGCATACATCGTCTTTGGATCGGGCACCCACAGCCGGTAATCCGCCGCAACATGGACGAGCGCTTCGCAGCCGGAGATAGCGCTGCGAAGCTTCTCGGGCTGGAGCAGATCTCCTGTCACAAGGTCGGCATTCATTCCTTCCAGATGTTCCGTGCGGCTGGTTTTTCGGGTCAGCAAACGCAGGTCAGCGCCTGCGATATGCAGGGAACGTGCCACATGACTTCCGACAAATCCAGTGGCTCCGGTAAGGAAGATCCGCATAAAGGAGGGGGCAAAACGACAGGCAGCGTTGGTGGGTAATTGGAGCTCAGATTAGGCCCCGGACTTCAGTCTGGCGGAGAAGGTAGACCCCGGACTTCAGTCCGGGGGCGAGGGGCTCCGGGATACGCCTTCAGGCGCTGGGGTCGGAAGCTCCCAAATTCTTTCGGGAACTCGTCCAACCATCCGGCGAATCGTGGATTCGCGCTGGAGAATGGGAATTCAGATGGGGTTTCCGCCAGTCCGCGCTTCACGGGATTGTTTTCAAGATAGCTGAGCAGGACAGCGCATTCTTCCCGATCGCGTATGCGCCGGTCGTGGTATTTCGGCTGCCAAATCCTGCGGTGGATGCCGAGTTCTCTTTTGGCGCGAAAAGAAAAGCCGCCCTTCAGGTACTGAACTGAACGTTCGAGCGTGATGCCTTCCGAAGGAGTCAGGACGATGTGAAAGTGATCCGGCATGACCACGAACGCGTGCAGAGTGAACTTATGTTGCCGTCGATACGATTGCAGAACTTCGAGGAATAGCTCGGCGCTGGGTTCGGTTTGGAACGCCGGAGTTTGCGTGCGAGAGGTAATGAAGAAACTTCCCTGAGCCATGGGGATCCTCCTATGGATCGAGGTATCAGCAGCATACCTCAGCGCCTGAAGGCGCTCTTAATGCGAACTCGTTCCACGGACTGAAGTCCGGGGTCTACCTGCTCTAGTATCTCGCTGCATAGACTCGTATGGCGCATCCACATGTTTCCGCGGCAAATTCGCGCTTTGCAACACTCGGTTATTTTTGCAGTTAGCACTAATCCAGCGATTCCGGCTGGATGCCGATGTTCTTTTCGCCGGCGGCTTTCTTTTCCCAGTATCGCCGCACCCAGGCTTCCCAGCTCTTTCCTGCCGCGGAATCGCGCCCGCTAAACGACAGGCCCGCAATTTCAGAGTACGGGATCGATAGCCGCTCCGAGGTGTCTTTCGGCATGATGCGAACAATCGCGCGATGCAGCGCTGGAGCCGGACGGCGATCGAAAATATATCCCTCGATGCGGACGCCCGTTTTCAGCGTGACCGTGACATCACCGCGATATCCAAAAGCCTGCTCCAGCGCCTCGCGAGTTTCTTCCTCCGTGGCCATCGGGGGAATCGAGCCTTCCAGCGCCTGACGCTCCGCACCGGGGGCAACTTCCATCGCGTCCGGGTGTGAGGCAGACTTGGCGTCACGCTCCGTCATACGCTCGTTTCCTCGAGTGACGCAGCGGTGACGTCAATGTTCACCAAAGGGTTCCTGGCATGGACAGGCGTCGCAGGCTGGTTCAGCAGATCGAGCGCGCCGCGATCTGGATAAAGCGTCATGGTGGCCTTTGCGGTCGCCCACAAACCTTTCAGAGAGCCAAAGGTAAAGTTCACGCCGGAAGCTTCATAGCCGGAGTGGACCATGCAGTTCGCGCACTTTGGATTGCCGGATTCGGTGCCGTAGTTGGCCCACTCCGTCGCTTCCATCAGTTCCGCGAAAGTGTCCGCATAGCCGTCCTGGAGCAAATAGCAAGGCTTTTGCCAACCGAAGATGTTATAGGTCGGCATGCCCCAGGGAGTGCAGGAAAACTCGCGCTTACCCATCAGGAATTCCATGTACATCGGCGATGCGTTGAACCGCCAACTCTTCTTCCGATTGGCAAGGATCGCCCGGAACAGCCGTCGTGACCGAGCGCGACCCAGGAAATGCTTCTGGTCCGGGGCTTTGTCATAGGTATAGCCAGGTGCGACCATCATGGACTCGACGCCGGACTGCATCATCTCATCAAAAAAAGCCCGCACGCTGTTCGGGTCCGCACCGTCGAATAAAGTTGTGTTGGTGGTCACGCGAAAACCCTGGGAAACGGCCTCCCGGATTCCTTCGATCGCTTTCTCATATCCGCCTTCGAGGCAGACTGAAAAATCGTGATGCTCCCGCTGCCCATCCATATGCACGGAAAATGAAAGATACTTGCTGGGCTTGAACAGATGGAGCTTCTCTTTCAGAAGGAGCGCATTCGTGCACAAATAGACATATTTTTTTCTTTTAACCAAGCCATCAACAATTTCCGATATCTGAGGGTGCAGAAGAGGTTCTCCACCTGGAATCGAGACCATTGGAGTTCCGCATTCTTCCACGGCCAGGAAGCATTCCTCCGGGCTCAATTGCTTCTTCAAAATGTGCGGTGGGTATTGAATCTTTCCGCAACCGGCGCAGGCCAGGTTGCAGCGGAACAACGGTTCCAGCATAAGAACTAATGGATATCGTTTGCGGCCACTCCAGCGCTGGCGCAACACGTAGGTTGCCACCGTCCACATTTGTGAGATTGGCACAGCCATTCAGTTTCTCCTTATGCCGGCTCTAGAATTCTTTAGAGCGGGCCCTTCTACGTACATAAGCTAAAGGACCAAGTCGTCGCGTCAGTCCAAGGCAAGCATTTTAGCATTTGCCTTTTACCGCGAGGGTTCTGGTTCATTGCAGCCCGACCTTGCTCAGAATGACAGACTTCTCTCCGCAACAACAACCGGCAAAAACACAGGGCATATTGCTCTATTTTTTCATATCTTGCGCTTGTTTGGCGCGGCGATATGTCGACAGTGCCAGGAGAGGAAAATAGTCCCGATACATGTGGTAGGACAAATAAAAGACCCGTGGAAAACCAGTCCCTGTGAACTCGTCCTCCAGCCAGGAACCGTTCGCTTGCTGATGTTGCAGCAACCAGCGTATACCCTTGGCGACGGAATCGCTGCGAATATCTCCGGCGGCCAGCAGGCCAAGAATCGCCCACGCGGTCTGGGAGGCACTACTGGCGCCAACGCCCCGTAATGCAGGATCGTCATAGCTGGCGCAGGTCTCGCCCCATCCCCCGTCGGCGTTCTGAACCATCCGAATCCATTCCGCTGCCTGTTGAATCTGGGGTTCGTGGTTCCACACGCCGATCGCCTCCAGGCCCCGCAACACCAAAAATGTGCCGTAGATGTAGTTGACCCCCCAGCGCCCGAACCAGCTTCCATCCGGTTCCTGCTCTCGGTAAATGAATTGAATTGCCTTCTCAACCCTAGGGTCCTTCCGGCTGAAGCCGTAGGTGGCCAACATCTCAAGAATCCGCCCGGTTATATCAACGCTCGGCGGATCCAGCATGGCATTGTGATCGGCGAACGGAATGTGTTCGAAAATCATCTTGGTGTTGTCTTTGTCGAAGCTGGCCCAACCTCCGCTTTTGCATTGCATGGCCCAGATCCAATGGATTGCCCGCTGCGTCACATCGTACTGGTATCGCTCCCGAGGATTCTCCACCTTATTGAGCGCTAGCAATACCTGCGCGGAATCGTCCACATCCGGATAAAACTCATTGTTGAACTCAAAGTACCAGCCGCCCGGCTGAACGTGACGCACCTTAACCGACCAGTCGCCTTTATGTCGGACCTCCTTTGAAAGAATCCACTCTGCCGCCTTCAGCAGACGAGGATCGGTGCTGGGAACGCCCGCCTCCCCAAGAGCGAAAAGCGCGTACGCCGTGTCCCACACCGGCGAGCAGCAGGGTTGCATACGGAACGAGGGCTCGCTCTCGCCAGGAATTCCCGGTTCCTCAATTCCTAGCTTTTCAAACTCATCCAGCGCCCGGATCACCTGCGGATCATCGAGCGAATAACCCTGGCAGCGCATGGCGATGACGGAATTCAATACGCTGGGAAAAATGGCGCCCAGGCCATCCGTCATTTCCATCCTCTGCAGCATCCACTTTTCTGCCTTTTTCAGAGCAATCGCGCGCAAGGGTCGCACATGGATGCGTTCCCACCAGTGGGTCATCCGATCGAGAAACAGAAAAAAATTCCGCCATCCAAATAGCCTTTTCTCCCAGCGCAAGTGCAGATTTGCATGTTCGCGGCCACCGACAAAAAGCTCATCGATCGACTGCTCAGGCAGAATTTTTTTATATGGCTTTTTCGCGTAGGCAATCGACAGCGGAACTAAAATCGCCCGCGACCAGGAGGATATTTCATAAATATTGAAGTAAAACCATTTGGGAAATAGCACGATTTCCGGCGGAATAGCCGGGACCGCGTTATAGTCATACTGCCCAAAGAAGCACAAATACAGCTTCGTATAAGTATTGACTGCCGTCGCTCCGCCATGTGCGAGCGCCCATGCCCGCGCCGTGACCAGTACGCGGTGCTCCTGAGACCAGCCCATTAGCTTCAAGGCGAAATATGCCTTTACTGTGGCGCTGATGTTTGATGGACCGTGACGATAAATCGGCCAGCCCCCGTCCTCATTCTGATGCCGCACGATCTCGGTCACCGCCCGCTGCAACCGGCCCTCGTCCCCGGTACCAAGCAAAGTGTGCAGCATGATGTAGTCGGACTCCAGAGTCGTGTCCGCTGACAGTTCCCCGCACCAGTAGCCTTCCGCGTGCTGCCGAGAGAAAATCAGCCCGCAAGCAGCATCGATTGCGCGCTCCACCTCATCCAGGCTGGCATCTAGCCTCCCGAATCGAACCGCGCTCCCTTGGTTCCCTGGCTTGATTGTGGCCATAAGTGTGGACAAGAATTACGTTCTCACTCTGATTGGATGCTGCTCGGCCAAAAAACCTTTCAGGCCCCTGGTCGGAATATCTGGGACTTATCTCGGATTCAAAGATCGTACGAGTAATATTCTGCAACGGTTACGTCGATACAGTCGCCGACTCCGGCGGTGCTGCGGCGATGGCGCGAACAATCTCCGGAGGCAGGCCAAACCGGACATTCTCCGGCATCACCTCCACCTCTTCTACCTCGCCAAACCCGTTTCGCTGCAAGTAGTTGATGACATCCTGCACCAGCACCTCCGGCGCCGATGCGCCCGCGGTGACAGCAACCGTTTTGGCGTTCTTCAACCACTCTGAACGAATCTTCTCGGAATCGTCGATCAGATAAGCTATCGTGTCCAGATTGCGAGAAACTTCGACCAGGCGATTGGAATTCGAGCTATTATTCGAGCCCACAACCAACACCAGATCGGCCATGTGAGTCACGTTTTTCACCGCGACCTGACGATTTTCCGTGGCGTAACAAATGTCCTGCGAATGAGGCCCGACAATCTTTGGAAACTTCGCCTTCAGCGCGTGAATAATGTCCCTCGCCTCGTCCAGGCTGAGCGTCGTCTGAGTCAAATACGCGACCCGTTCCGGGTCCGGAACTTCAAGTGCCGCGACTTCCTCGACGGTCGAGACCACCTGAGTTTCCTCCGGCGCCTCGCCCAGTGTGCCTTCAATCTCATCGTGGTCGCGATGACCGATCAACACCAGAGAATAACCCTGACGGGCGAACTTCACCGCCTCGACATGCACCTTGGTGACCAGCGGGCAGGTTGCGTCGATCACCTTCAGTTTGCGTTGCTTGCTGATTTCCCGCACCGCCGGCGATACGCCGTGGGCGCTGTAAATGACCCGCGCGCCCTCTGGAACTTCATCGATATCGTGGACAAAAATCGCGCCTTTGGCCGCCAAATCATTGACTACGAAGCGATTGTGAACAATCTCGCGGCGCACGTAAATGGGTGCGCCAAAGGTCTCGAGCGCGATCCGCACCACGTCGATAGCACGCACCACGCCGGCGCAGAATCCGCGCGGCTTCAGCAGCAGGATGCGGCGGTCGGAAGCGTCGGCACTGGAGGGATCCTTCGGTCTCATGGTCACACTTAAGTATACCGTCCCACTATGGGATCGACCAATGAAAATCGTTCCCGTTTACGCTCGTTTTTCATGAATTCAAGACATTGAAACGGCTGGCTTTGTGCATGAGGCTGCAGTTGATCGGTAATCATGCCACTCTAGCTTGATCTCATCCCACGCAGACTCGGATGGCAGGCTTATGACATCCGAACGGCGGCGTCGAAAGCATTTCTTTAGGCTAAGAAGATGAATGGCACCACAATGCAAAGGAGAGCTAACTCGCCTATGACCGACAATGCAATTCAGGCCTTGCAGCACGCAATTCAAGATGTGATTGCGCCTGACGTGCACGAGCTGAAGGTCCGCGTCGCCAGCATGGAAAAGCAAATGGAGACGCAGTACAACTCGCTTCGCGACCAGCAGGAAGCAAATTTCAAGGCTCTGCTGTCCGCTATCGGTGAATCGAAGGCAAAGAATGACCCGGAAACCTATAAACCCATTGCTGCGCTGACGGAGCGGGTGGCTGCTCTGGAGTCTGCGCGCCACTAGCGGCCGCCTCACTTCCCGCCGCTAAAGCTTATCCATCGATATTGCCGCGCGACCGGCCGAACTCTTTGCACCCCCGCCAGGGGGCGGGGCGAGATATCTTCAGTGGCCACCTGCTCTCCGCGGTCATTTGTCGGCGCTCGTCTTCAGCATCTGCTCGGCGTGTTTCAAGGAAGTTTCCGTCACGCGCGACCCGCTCAACATGCGCGCGATTTCCTGGCGGCGCTGGTCGCTCGAAAGATGCCGGACATCGGTTTTCGTGCGACCTCCGCGCTCCTGTTTTTCAATCAGGTAATGCTGGTCGGCGAACGCGGCAATCTGCGGCAGGTGAGTAATGCAGAGCACTTGCTGGCCGCGCGCCAGCGTCTTCAGCTTTTGCCCGACCGCCTCCGCCGCGCTGCCGCCGATGCCAATGTCGATCTCGTCGAACACAAGGGTGCGCGGCAACTGCGTCTTGTGCTTCCCTTTCGCGGAGGAGTTCGAGCTCTCTTCCACGCTGACCTTCAACGCAAGCAGCACCCGCGACATCTCTCCGCCGGATGCGATCTTGTCGAGCGGCTTCAGCGGCTCTCCAGGATTGGTCGCAATACGATATTCCACCAAATCCCAACCATGCGCGCTCCAGTCTGACTCCTCCCGCTGCGCGGTCACAGCAATCTGAAACTGCGCTTTCATGGCCAGTTGGTTGATCTCCGCTTCCGCTCGTTTCATCAGGCGCCTGGCGGCGGCGATTCGCTGCGCCGTCAGCGCCTCAGCGGCGACGATGTAGGTCCTGGCAGCCTCTCCGAGCTGCGCATTAAGATCAGCCAGCAGTTGGTCGCGATTCTCAATTTCCTCCAGTTTGCCGCGGACCTGCTCCCCGTATGCAATCACCTCCGACACGCTGGCGCCGTACTTGCGCTTCAGCCGATCGATCAGCGCCAGCCGGTCTTCGATTTCCTCCAGTCGCTCCGGAGAAGCCTGGATCTTCTCGGCAAATTCCCTTGCCTGCTCCGCCAGATCGCCGACAGTCGCTCGCGCGGCGATCAATTGCTGCACTGCCTCTTCCCAGCGGGCGTCGTAGCGCAACAGTTCTTCCATCTGCTTCAACGCGGCGCGCAACGCGACTTCCGCGGACGTGGCAGACTCATACAAAACATCGTGCGCGCCCAGCGCGGCCGCGTACAGTTTTTCCGCATTGGCGAGCACGCGCTTTTCCGCCAACAGGGTCTCTTCCTCGCCCGGCGTTAGCTGCGCCTGCTCAATTTCGCGGGCCTGAAATCGCCACAGGTCGGCCATGCGCAGGCGGTCCTGCTCGTCGGTCTGCATTGCCGCCAGCTTGCCGCGCAGGTTTGTCCATGCGGCAAACGCTCGACCGACAGCATCTTCAGAAATGCCCGCGCTTCGATCGAGCAAACTTCGTTGTTGTGCCTGATCGAATGCACCCAGGGAGTCGCTTTGCGCATGCACGAGCGCCAACTCCGGCGCCAGCGCCCGCAACACGGAAACCGTTGCCGGCTGATTGTTGACGAAAACCCGCGCTTTTCCGTTGTTCGCCACTTCACGCCGCAGAATGATCTCCTCGCCCGCCGCGTCCAACCCATTGGCTTCAAGAATCGCGAGCGCGCCGGGCGTTGCCTCAAACACGCATGCAACCATCGCCCGCTCCGCTCCGTGGCGCACAATTTCCGCTGACGCTTTTTCTCCCAGCAGCAGCGCCAGCGCATCTATAAGAATGGACTTGCCTGCGCCTGTTTCCCCGGTCAGCAAATTCAGGCCAGGACCAAACGCGACAGTCACGTTGTCGACGACGATGTAATTCTCCGCGCGCAGCTCGAGCAGCATGGCACTCCTGACT
>JBOGLY010000002.1:0-21990 GCA_050746425.1 Acidobacteriaceae bacterium | reverse complement strand
AGTCGGTCACGATCATTGGGGTCCTGAAGAACCAACGGCAGCAGGCGGTGCAGGATCCGTCGCAGCCGGAGATCGATATCTGCATTCCTCAGATCACCCCGACGAACATGTTCTACCAGTCAACTGAGGGAGTCGCGATGGACCTGGCCATCCGGACCAATCGGCCGCCGGCAGTGGTAATTCCGGAGTTGCGAGCGGTCCTGAAGCAGGCGAGTCCGGAGTTGGCAACTGCCACCATCACGACGATGGATCAGATCGTGGCGGACTCGTATGGCGATCAGCGGTTCGCCGCTCATCTACTGGAAATCTTTGGCGGATCGGCGCTGTTGCTTTGTATTGCGGGTCTATATGGACTGCTGAGTTACGTCGTGGCCCAGCGTACGCGCGAGATTGGCGTGCGCATAGCACTGGGCGCCACTCGAGGAAACCTCTTGTGGCTGGTGTTGCGCGGAGCGAGCGTCATGCTGGTTTTAGGGGTGACTGCCGGCAGCATTTTGGCCCTTGCAGTATCGCGGCTGATGCGCGGTTACCTATACGGAGTGAGTTCGCATGACTCCCTGACACTGGCCGGGTCTGCGACGCTTCTATTTCTTGCAGGCATGCTCGCAGCGTTTCTGCCCGCGCTACGAGCGGCGAGAGTCGATCCGATGGAGGCGATTCGGGCGGAATAGGTTCGAATGTCATCGAGGGGGCCGGCAAAGCGGTGACCTCGCACCTATTTTTCCGGATGCAATTGCATCACGGGCTGCATTATCGTTAGCACTGAGACGGGTTACTAAGCGATACGTCTCGCTATGCCAAAACTGGTTCCGTCGTATAGAACTCTGAATAGACCCTTGAGCGATTTCGAGAAAACACGGACGGAATTTCAGGAGATACTTGCCAAGCCCATTCGCGAACTTGGGCTTAAGCTCGAGGGTTCTCCGCTGGAACGATTCGTTCAGCAGCTATATCGCGAACTGGAAGCCAAGGGCATCCACAAGTTCCGTCCGCTTTGTTATCTCACGGATGAATGGGGATGTCCGTCGGGCGAGCCGGTCATCGGCATTCCGTTCTATCTGGCCAACCCGGACCTGGCAAAGCTTGAGCGCGACATGAACGACCTGGAAGACGCTCGCGAGATCATGATGTACATGCGTCATGAGGCGGGACATGCGTTCAATTACGCGTACCAGCTATATAAGTCGGCGGAATGGCGCGACCTGTTCGGTCCGTTCCGGCGCGCTTATCGGGACAATTACCGCCCCATACCGTTCTCGCGGAAGTTTGTTCGTCACATGGCGGGCTGGTACGCGCAGAAGCATCCGGATGAAGATTTTGCCGAAACGTTTGCGGTGTGGCTCACGCCTCGCTCGCAATGGCGAAAGCGTTATGCGGGCTGGGGCGCGCTGGCCAAGCTGCAATACGTCGATCGCATGGCGCGAAAGGTTGGAAACGTTGAACCCATCCGGCGTCGCGGTCGCACCGATGTCACGGTGGATGAGATGGAGGCGACGGTCGGCGAGTTCTATCGTCTCAGCCTGCCGCAAGAGGTTCCGGTGCAGGAGCTAGCGCTGGACGCCGATCTGGCGGACATCTTCAATGCGTCCCGCAAGCGACAGAAGGGGGTACGGCCTGCGCAGGAAATGCTGCGAGAGCATCGCAAGCCCATCGTGGACAAGATTGCGTATTGGAGCGGGGTGCAGCGTCCGATCGTCAAGCGGCTGGTGGAGGCCATTTGCAAGCGCGTTGAGGACCTGGGCCTGCGCGTTGACGTTCGACGCGAGTCTGAGTACCTTACGGAGTTCACGGTGTACACGACCGCACTATCAATGAATTACCTGGTCCGTGGGAAGTTCATTCATTCCTGAGGCGCGACGGCAGTTGCCGTCACGATGGATTTGGAGGCCGCATGGCTGAAACGAAGTTGAAAGTCACGGTGCTGTACGACTTGTGGGAAGAAGAACCCGCGGAAGCGCAGGAAGAAGTTCCCGCGCCGCGCAAACGCAAGGGGCAAAAGAAGCGCAAGAAAAAGCCGGTAAAGCACGACCGCGAAGAGATCTTCGAAGCTCTGGAGAAGCTGGGTCATGAGCCGTCGTATTACATTCTCGACGGTCGTCCGCAATCGCTGATCGGGCTGGCGAAATGCGGCGCCGACCTGATTTTCAACCTCACGGAATCCTACGCCGGCGACGATACCAAGGAGATGCACGTCACTGCATTTCTGGACATGCTCGACATCCCATATACTGGCGCGGGGCCGCACGCGAACGTGCTTGCGCAGGACAAATCGATCGCCAAGAAGATGTTCGCTTTTTATGGGATTCAGTCGCCCTACTTCGCGACAGCTTATCGCGGCGCCATCGACCACGCCCATGACATTTCATTCCCGCTCATCGTGAAACCCACATCGGAAGATGGGTCGATCGGCATCGATGCGGCTGCGCTGGTTACCAGCGTGAAGGAACTGATGGAGCGCGTCTCCTATATACAGACGGAGTTCGATTCTCCGGCGTTGATCGAGGAGTACATCGAAGGGCGCGAGATCTACGCCGCAATCCTGGGCAATTACGAGAACGCACGTGCACTTCCGCTGGTGGAACTTGATCTTTCCAAGCTTCCAAAGGGTACGCCCAGGATTGCCAGCCAGGACGTGAAATTCGAGAAAGACACGGAAGCCTATAAGTTGACGAAATCGGCGATCGCAGAAGACCTCGACGAAGAAACCGCAACCAAGCTCACCGAGACGGCGATCAAAGCCTATCGAGCTGTCAAGCTTCGCGATTATGGTCGCATTGACATGCGCGTATCGGGCAAGGGCGAGGTGTATGTCATCGAAGCGAATCCGAACCCATGGCTTTCCAGCGGACAGGAGTTTGCCATGGCCGCGAAGAAATCCGGCCTGTCCTATACGCAAATGATCGGGGAGATCGTGGACCTTGCGATGGCCCGGCACGCGTGAACTTTAACTAAAAGTGAAGCTTCGGACCGCCTGGAACAAAGCGACGTGGTGAGGTCGCGGGCAAATGTGCCCGTAAAATAACTCTTGACAATCAATCACCAAATGGTTATGGTTTTCACTGTGAAGACGATCAATGCCAATCCCGTGTTCCGTGCGCTTGCCGATCCAACACGCAGGGCCATCTATGAGGAGTTGACCCGGCAGGGCGAACAAACGGTCCACGCATTGACTCGCTATGCGGGCGTGTCCCAGCCTGCCGTCTCCAAGCACCTGACGGTGTTGAAGCGGGCAAAGCTGGTACGGCATCGCCGCGCGGGACGCGAGACACACTACCGAGCGCAGCCAGATGCGCTGGCGCCAGTGGTGGACTGGATGCGCACGTACGGCGCATTCTGGCGCGATCGATTTGACCGTCTCGAAGCGCTATTGGAAAGGATGGATCCATGAGCAATCCAGCACGGAGCAATCCAGCACGGAGCAATCTAGAGCAAGGAAGCAATCGAGCGGAGAGTCCCACTACGCTTGTGATCGAGAGAGTATTTCCACATCCACCAGAAAAGCTGTGGCGGGCGCTCACCGAGGGCCCGCTGCTGGCGCAATGGATGATGAACAACGACTTCGAACCTGCGGTCGGGCGCAAGTTCCAGTTCCGGGCCGAACCCATGCCGAACTGGAATGGCATCGTAGACTGCGAAGTGCTGGCGGTCGAGCCATTAAAACGTCTCTCCTATAACTGGGGCGTTGGGGGAAGCGAGTCCGGCCTTCAATGGGTAGTCCTCTGGACGTTGACTCCAGCAGAGGGTGGCACGCACGTTCGCATGGAACAGTCCGGCTTCCGCCCCGATCAGCAGGCAGCGTATCAGGGCGCAAAATACGGTTGGCAAAAATTCTTCGGCGGTCTGGAGCGGGTAATTGAAGGGATGGGATGACTACGAAATCAAAAAGCATTGCGTATTGGACCACGACCATAATCGTAGCGTTTTGTATTGGAAGCGGCGGTTTCGCGCAGGTGGCACGCGTACAGGGCACCGTCGATGGCTTTGTGCGCATCCTTCACTACCCGGCATACTTTGTCACCATACTGGGCGTTTGGAAGGTGCTGGGAACCATCGCGATTCTCGTGCCGCGTTTTCCGCGGCTCAAGGAGTGGGCGTATGCCGGCATCTTCTTCGACCTGACAGGCGCGGCCGCATCCAGCGCTGCGGTCGGCGTGTACGGCGCTTACGGCTTTCACATTTTCGCGCCGCTTGTCCTTGCGGTGCTTGCTGTGGCATCGTGGGCGCTCCGTCCGCCAAGCCGCAAGATCGGAATTCTCATTCCAGCGAAAAACAGCAGGCCGGCGAGCGCCTGACCAAGCACCGCCGGCTTCTTCGGTCGGGATGACAAACCTATTACGGCGTTGTCAGGACAACAACTATAGCCGCGCTGTCAGTACAGCAATGCGCATTTTGATTGGCTCAAATAGGAAAAGCTTCCGGCGGATGCAAATCGGCATCTTATGAGAATCGCTGTTTACGCTACGCATACAGAGATTGCTCGGCCGCGAGCGCGGCCATAGTTTTCTTCTACGATCACATTTTAGATGTCCTTTTCTCGATCTGGACCCAACCCCCAAGGAGCCAGCGATGCAGAAGCTTTCTGCAGCAAACGTGGTATCGTCATCGATCCGCAAATCGAGTTCAATCCTCGCAATGGTTGCACTCGCCTCGATTGTGACAATCGGTGCGCGAGCGCAGTCGGTGTTGACGCGTCATGTGCGGCAGGCAATCAGCGACGGGACGGCGACAAGCATCGGACGGCTTCCGTCCGATCAGGTCATGAATCTCGACATTGTTTTGCCGCTGCGCGATCAAGCAGGCCTGGACAGTTTTCTGAGTGAGGTCAACGACCCGAATAGTTCCTCATACCGACAATATCTGACGGTGGCACAGTTTACTGACCGGTTTGGACCGAGCCAGGCGGATTACGATGCCGTGGTCCAGTTCGCGAAGAAGAACGGGTTCACGGTGACTGGCGGCTCGCGCGATGGAATGGATGTGCACATCCGCGGTACAGTTGCGGACGTTGAACATGCGTTTCACGTGGAGATGCTTACCTACCGGCATCCGACTGAGGACCGCATTTTTTATTCCGCGGACCGCGAGCCTACTGTGGACCTGCCCGTGAATCTATGGCACGTTACTGGCTTGAGCAATTATTCGATTCCGCATCCGATGTATGTAAAAAAGAGCGACTACGCGGCGGCCCATGGTATTCCGGAGGCGGCAGTGGTTTCCCATCCGGCGACGGGATCGGGCCCCGCGAGGTCCTTTCTGGGCAGCGACATGCGCGCCGCATATTATGGCGGAACGGCGCTGACCGGAGCCGGACAGAACCTCGGGCTGCTGGAATTTGGCGGCACCGATCTGTCCGATCTGGCGACCTATTTCAAAGACGCGCACCAGACCAATCACGTGCCGATCACGCTGGTGTCGACGGACGGCACGCGGGCCAGTTGCAGCGCGAAGAGCGGCTGCGACGACACGGAACAGACCCTTGATATGACGCAGGCGATTGGCATGGCTCCGGGGCTGAAAAGCCTGGTGGTCTACGTGGGATCGCTCGATACGTCAATCCTCAGCGCGATGACGACGCACAACCCGCTACCGCGAACGATCGGTTGTTCCTGGGGCTGGACGCCGGTGGACCCGAGCACGCTGAATCCCTACTTTGAGAGGATGCAGGCGCAGGGGCAGAGCTTCTTCGCGGCATCTGGCGACGGTTCCACATGGTCGAAGGAAAACGAGGCATGGCCGGCGGACAACGCCTACGTGGTATCGGTCGGCGGCACAGATTTGACGACGACGCGTCCCGGCGGCGCGTGGAAATCGGAAACGGCGTGGGTGGATAGCGGCGGCGGCATCTCTCCGGCCAGGATCGAGATTCCCTACTGGCAGAAATATTCCGGTGTTATCACGGCGAGCAATAAAGGATCGAGAAGCTATCGCAATGGGCCGGATGTATCGGCGAACGCGAATTTCAGTTTTTATACGTGCGCGAACCAGACCTCCTGCGAGGCGAATGAGTACGGCGGCACCAGCTTCGCCGCACCTATGTGGGCGGGTTTTATGGCCCTGGTAAACCAACGGCTGGCGGAAGGCGGCCGCGCGAGCATGGGTTTTATCAATCCGACGATTTACCGCAGAAATGTTGGCTCCAGCTATAGGGCAGATTTTCACGACATCACCAGCGGAAGGTCGGGCGGCTATTCGGCAGTCAGCGGGTACGATCTGGTGACGGGATGGGGCAGCCCCAAGGCGACCCTGATAGATGCCCTCGCTCCGTAGAGCGGTTTCGCACTCGAGCCGCTGAACAAGCCCTAGTTGAGGCGGACTAAATACGCATTGCCCTCGGCGGGCTGGACGATACGGACGATTTGTTCGGCGGAGAAGCGAGATTCTCCATAGGGCTTGATACGCACCCAATAGCCAGTGGCGCCGCGAAATTCAATCACGTCGGCGCTTGGGTATTCGCGTTGCAGGCGATTGCGAAGTCCCTTCGCCCACTGCTCATGATGGAAAGCTCCAATCTGAACGCACCAGCGGCCCGGTTGCGATTCAGACGGAGGGAAGCTGAGAACGTCAATCCGCACCCGCGCGGTACCTGGCCCCCATACGCCGACTTTGATGGCGGCGGCGCGCGACAAGTCCAGAATGCGGTCGGGAACAAACGGACCGCGGTCCGAAATTGTGACCACGACAGATTGGTCAGTCGCAAGATTCGTCACTCGCACGACGGTCCCCAGCGGAAGCGTGCGATGGGCAGCCGTCATGCCGTCTTCATCATAAATTTGGCCATTGGCTCCGCGAGCGTTATGGTAGGGCGCTCCGTACCAACTGGCAATCCCAATTTGCGTCTGCAATGCTCTGCGGCGGGGCGGTGGAGCGGGTTGCGCATAAGGTGTAGGAGAAGGCTGTGCTTCCACTGGCGGAGGAGGCGGCGCTGGGGCCTGTACGTGACGATGCCGGCAGCCGGAAACAAGCAGGCAGAGAAGAAATGCTCCCGTGAGGGCGGAAGGGAGGGAGGCGGCGCGTTTCCGGAGATTCACAGTCTCTTATCCTAAATTGTTCGAGCGGAGATGACCGGCTTTTTGCCGCTGGCAGGTATTCACTTTTGGAATCGACAGGTACACTTGCGATCGATCACGAAATTGCCCATGCAACTTTTTCTCTGCATACGTGGTCTATCGTAGAGATACAAAGTTTCATGGTTTGGGCGGTCGATTCACCACGGACGGGGAATGTTACGAAAAGTACTGGCGGTCCATGGTGTCGTTGTGCTGGCGTTGGCGATACCGCCCGCCGTCCTTGCTCAGTTGCCAGACGCGCCTTCTCCTGAGATTACTGCGCGGCAGCAGGTTGCGATGCTGGCGAATTCTGCTGAAGGCCAGGAGCCGTTCGCCCCTTATCCCCGGCGCAGATTCAGACCCAGATTGTCTTCAACGCAGGCTTATCTGGGAGCGGTGCCGGGACAGGCACCGGCGTTGCAAAGCACGTGTCTCAACTACGCCTGCCCGGCAGAACCGGAAGACATGTGCTGCTGGGAAACGTCCTCGCCATTCGCACAATATTTGACCTGGCCCGACGTAGTGCCGCTGACAGCACAGGACAATTTGCGCTCTGCCATAAAAGGCGTGATCGATCCGTTCAACCTGTTGACGATAGGCGGCGACGCGGCCATTGGCGTCGCGACGGACCCGCGCTCTCCGTATGGCCCTGGCATGCGTGGGTTTTTCAAGTATTCGGGAGTCAGCTTGACGGAAGACATGACAGGAGAATTTTTTGGAACTTTCGTTGTTCCATCTCTGGCCCACCAGGACCCGCATTATCATCGCGAGCCATTCATGCCGATCAAGCACAGGATTCTTCATGCGATTGTGCAGGTGGTCTGGACCCAGAGCTATACTGGCAAGCCGATGTTCAACTACGCCAATTTTGTGGGCGGCGCCGCGACGGCGGCCGTCAGCAATACGTTTGTTCCAGGGCCAGATCGACAGGGGTTTGGCAACACTGCTCAACGGCTGGCGCTGGCGTTTGCGATCAGTCCGTCCGGCAATTTGATTGAGGAATTTGTGCCCGACATCGCCAGCCACATCAATCTGCGTATCGTGATCTTTCAGCGCATCTTGAATACGGTGACTCTGGAGGAAAGCGGAGTGCCATAAAGCGCTCCGGCCGATGCATAATGCCCCCTGCATTGTGCGCGTTACGGAGAACGTGGTACTCAACGTTTCCGTTTACAGCGCAAAATCTCCATCGAACGACTAAATTGCCCCATTCGATGAAGCGGCATTCCGGGGTATCGACTCAGGTACGTAATCTGGTAACTGGGAGGGCGCGGTTGTACGTGTGCCTTCGCTGCAACTGGTGTGTGGCGCATACCTGCCCGCCACGGGCCAGCACGTGCTGAACTCGCGAGATGAATCGGCAGGCTTCATGCGCGGGGGGAGCATCCTCAGTCGAGCGCGAACCATCCATTTGAATAGAAAGCTCAGGAGAACGAGACATGCCGAAAGCAATGAAACTCGCGGAAAAGACAGTTACGTGGGCCGCGCAGGGTGCGTGGGTCGTATTCGAGAAGATCAACAGCATCAGTCCGAATGCTTCATTTACTCCGAAGTGGTCCGATAAGCCGTTGCTGAAGTCTTATCAAAAAGAGAAGCCTCCATTGGGCTGGCCGCGCACCACGGATTCGCTGTGTCCGAAGTGCGTGCCGGAGATTCGGCAGCAGATTGTAGACGGCAAGTTGCCGCATGAAGTGTTGCTGAACGAAAAGGTCGGCGAAATCAAGGCTCAGATTATTGAGCGCGATGGCAAGATCATGATGGTGAAGGACTGTCCGAAGCATGGCCATTTTGAAGACGTGATGTCGATCGATCCGGCATTCTTCAAGCATCTTGAAGAAGTTTTTCCGGGCCGCGATATTCGTGCGCACAATGACGAGAAATTGCACGACCACGGCACCTCAACAATTACCCATGGCCGCGGTTCGGTGCTGACAATCGATTTGACCAACCGCTGCAACATGATGTGCGATCCGTGTTTCATGGACGCCAACCAGGTTGGTTTCGTGCATGAACTGACATGGGATGAGATCAAGACCATGCTCGACAACGCGATTTCGATCAAGCCGCGCCGGCAAATGTCGGTGCAGTTCTCTGGTGGGGAGCCGACGTTGTCGCCTTACTTTCTAGACGCGGTGGCGTATGCCCGCAAGGTTGGGTACAACTCCGTGCAGGCCGCGACCAACGGAATTGAATTCGCAAAAAGCAAGGAGTTCTGTCGCGCCGCCGCGGAAGCGGGCCTGCGTTACGCCTACCTGCAATTCGACGGCATCGGCAATGCCGCCAATTCGCATCGCAAGGTCGGCAACCTGTTCGACGTGAAATTGCAGGCGATCCACAACCTGCATGAAGCCGGCGTCGATATTGTACCCGTGACGACGATCATCAACGGCATCAATAACGAGCAGGTCGGACATATTATTCAGTTCGCGCTTGCCAACCCCAAGACCATCAACTTCTTGAGCTTCCAGCCAGTTTCATTCACAGGCCGCGATGAGGACATCAGCGAAGAGCGCCGCGTTGCGCAACGCTACACGCTGAGTCACATGGCGCACGACATGAAGGCGCAGACCGGATTAGGCGAGCCGACGCGCGACTGGTTCCCCATCAGTTTTATGAGCACGTTCTCCGATTGGGCCGACCTGGTGCATGGGCCGGACCACGATTGGGGACAGTTGTCGTGTGGATGCCATCCGAATTGCGGCATTGGCATGGCGCTGATGATCGATAAGGAAACCAAGGAAGCAGTTCCCGTCACGGCATTCCTGAACGCCGACCGGTTGGCGAAAGACGTTGCCAAGGTCAACGACGCGGCGCGCGGAAGGTTTCTTTCCATCGTGGGCGTGTCGCTGGCGCTGCTGCGGAACTACGACCCGACCAAGTCGCCGACGCATTTCCGCATTTTGGACCTCCTGCAGAAATTCGACAAATGCTTTGGCGCGACGGGAAAAAATTACGGTAAGGTGACGGGCGACCGCACCATGGAAGACATCAAGAAGCGGCGCGCCGACCGGTGGAATTTCCTGTTCATCGCGGGCATGTGGTTCCAGGACCTTTTCAACTACGACTTCCGTCGCACAGAGCAGTGCATTATCCCGTATGCGACCCAGGAAGGCGAAATTAGTTTCTGCGCATACAACACCGGCGTGGGCTGGCGAAACATTATCGAGAAGATGCACATGACGGCGACGCTGACAAAGTGGTACGAAGAGCACGGCCGGCACGAGATTTTCGCGGGCGGACGCAAGGTCGGGATGTCCGATACGGAAAATAAGCTGGTGTTGAACGACGAGCACGTGCATGCGGCGGCCAACGACACGCTGGACAAGCTCGGCATTGCAAAGAACTCACGCGAGGAAAAAATTCGTGCGCGTGAGAGCAAGATGAAGCAGGATGCCGAAAATGCGCGGATGGCACGGCTCTACCGGGAGCAGATCCTGGGCGAAAAGCCGAAGGACAATTTCATCGCGATCGATTCGTTGATTGCTTCCGCTCCTAAAGCAGCCGAACCTGCTGTGAAGGAAAAGGCAGAAGAACCTGTAATGGGCGATTAGAAGTTGTTTCATCAACCTGAAAAGCATGTGAGACCCGCAATCAAAGCGGGTCTCATGCTTTATGGCAACGCGGAGATTGAACGAGAGATTTCCAGGTTCAGCCCGCTTCCAACCTTGCACGCGGCCGTCCAACAAGGACGGGTTTATGCGTTTCAGGGAGTGGGAAAAACTCTGCCTGTTCCTGAGATGTTTCCCCTGACAAGCGCGACTGCGCGGTTTCCCGGCACCGAAGATACCCGCCGCCGATTGCATTTTCGGCCCATTCCTGTTACTCGACGTTAGAATCAACGCATGGAAACCGCGGCGGCACTGACGGCCGAGGGCACGGAGGAATTCCGGTCGCAATTGCTTGCGTGGTTCCGGCTGAACGCGCGCGACCTGCCATGGCGACAAACGCGCGATCCATATCGCATCTGGATTTCGGAAGTGATGCTGCAACAGACGCGCGTTTCCACCGTCATTCCCCGCTACACAGAGTTCATCCTGCGATTTCCAT
This sequence comes from Acidobacteriaceae bacterium, assembly GCA_050746425.1. GTDB lineage: Bacteria > Acidobacteriota > Terriglobia > Terriglobales > Acidobacteriaceae > JAKAAZ01. Next base: position 10,897 of record JBOGLY010000002.1, on the reverse strand, counting down.
CGCTGGTATCGCTGGCGCTTGCCAGGGAGGATGAAGTGCTGACCTTGTGGAGCGGGTTGGGCTATTACCGGCGGGCGCGAATGTTACACGGCGCGGCGCGCTTGCTGGTGAATGAGCATGGAGGCTCTCTGCCGCGGTCGTCGGTGGAGTTGCGGCGCCTGCCCGGCATTGGAGACTATACGGCGGCGGCGATTGCCAGCATCTCCCATAACGAGGCCGTCGCCGCGGTCGACGGCAATGTGGAGCGAGTGCTGATCCGCGTGCTTGGACAGGGAGCTGTCCGGCGAGGAAGGTGGGCAGCGCGACTGAAGGAAACTGCCGGAATCCTGCTCGATCCGAAGGCCCCCGGCGCGTTCAACCAGGCGATGATGGAACTGGGAGCGACTGTGTGTCTGCCCCGAAATCCGCGATGCGCGGAGTGTCCGGTCCGGAAATTTTGCGGGACAAAAGGCGAACACGAGGCAGCGCCTCGCAAAGAGATGGCCAGTCGCAAGACTCATTATGCGTTGGTGAAAAAGCCTATCGCGAAGGGCACCAGAAGGGTCCAGGTGCTGCTGGTACAGCGCCCCGACAACGCATCTCAAATGCCGGGGATGTGGGAGTTGCCGGCCCTCGACGACGCAGCAAAGAGCGAGCCGGTGTTGCGCATCCGTCATGCAATTACCCATACGAATTTTTATGTCGAGGTGTTTGCCATGAAGGACGAAAAACTTTGTGGCCAAAAGCGCGTCAAGAAAGCGTTGCGTCAGGATTGGGTCCCCGATAGCAAATTGGGTGAAATTCCATTGACGGGTCTTGCGAGGAAGATTCTGATGCGTCTGGATGTGTTGGCGAAACCGAGAGAAGTTCGCCAGGGAAAAGCGCTGCCCAGCCGCGCAAGCGATTTTTTGTAGGGGTTGCAACGTCGAACGGAGATGCGCGATGCGATCTATCCGGTCCGGGCGAAAGGCGATTGCGTCCTGCGTGGTCCTGGCGGGACTCAGTTTTGCGCAGGTCCGGGCGCAGCGGGAATCGACGCCCGGCTTGCACCGCCGTTCACAGGCGACACAGGACTGCGCGGACTCGCGCGTAGCGAACTCTACCAACCCACCATCGAACCTGCCTCGCGACGTCTGGGGAGCTTACGAGTTTGAACACGGTGGCGATTCGATTGAGCTTGATCTGGACCGCAATAAGCTGAGCGGATATATTACCCGGCTGGGCGACGCGGAAACCGACAACAATACTCCCTTGACATTTTTCTTCGATCAGTCCTCGATCGATGGCAGCGAGATCGCTTTCCAGACGCGAGTGGTCCACGGCGTGTGGTATTCGTTTCGAGGCACCATAGTTCGCGGCAATGCGAAAGTGCGCGCGGATGAAGGATATTACGTGCTTCGAGGAGTTCTCGAGTTGCATCATCCAGAAAGCGGCCGAGACAAGTCCGCGAATGAAACCATCGAGCGGCGTCAAGTGCGTTTCAAGTCGGTGCCGCAATAGCTCGATATCTGGAAAGATTAAGACCGCGAAATCGATTGGTGGGGGCACCCATGTTCGAGCAGCCTTGTAAAATGGATACTTATGCTTGATTTGGGATTTGTGCGCGCGAATTTGGCGCAGGTGAAGGAAAGGCTTGCTCGGCGCGGGCCGGACGCTGCCGTCCTGCTCGATGGCTTTGAGGAGTTGGACAAGAAGCGTCGCGCTGCCATTACACAGTCGGAATCGTTGAAGGCGGAGAGAAACCAGCTTTCCGCCGAGGTAGCCAAGCGAAAACAGGCTGGCGAGGACGCGTCAGAGTTGATGGATCGGACGCGATCCATGAAAGAGGAGATCGAACGCTGTACGGACGAATCAACGGCCGCTGGGACGCAGATGCTCGAGGTTCTGATCAAGGTTCCCAATCTGCCGGCGGAGAGTGTTCCACCTGGAACGTCGGCAGAGGACAATGTTGAGGTTCGGCGATGGGGCACGCCGCGCGTGTTCGATTTCGCGCCAAAGCCGCATTGGGAGCTTGGCGAGCAGTTAGGAATTCTGAACCTTGAGCAGGCGGCGAAGATTTCAGGCGCGCGGTTTGCGGTGTACTGGGATGGCGGAGCGCGGCTGGAGCGGGCGTTGGCGAATTTCATGCTCGACCTGCATACCAGCCAGCATGGATATCGGGAGGTGCTGCCTCCGTTCATGGTGAATGGAAAATCCCTATACGGTACTGGTCAGCTACCTAAGTTCGCGAATGATTTGTTTCGATGTGCCGATCCGGATCTCGACGCCCAAGAAGAAAAGAAATATAGCCATGAGGACAAATGGCGCGACTTAAAAGCCACCTTTAACGATCATTGGCTGATTCCGACGGCGGAAGTTCCGCTGACAAACCTTTATCGTGACGACATTCTGGACGAGAAGCAACTGCCAATTTCCCTGACGGCATGGACGCCATGCTTTCGGGCGGAGGCGGGCGCGTATGGAAAAGATGTACGCGGACTGGTTAGGCAGCATCAATTCCAGAAGGTGGAACTGGTGAAGTTTGTGACTCCAGACCAATCGTATGCCGAGCATGAGAGACTGACGGCCCATGCGGAGGCGGTTTTGCAGGCGTTGGAACTGCCGTACCGCGTGATGAATTTGTGCGCGGGAGATTTGGGTTTTTCCGCGGCGAAGACGTACGACCTGGAAGTCTGGCTGCCGGGACAGAACACGTATCGCGAGATTTCCTCATGCTCGAATTTTGAGGCGTTTCAGGCCAGGCGCGCAAACATTCGCTATCGGTCTGCGGGACAGAAGAAGCCGGAGTTTGTGCATACATTGAATGGCAGCGGGCTGGCGGTGGGACGAACGTGGCTGGCGGTCGTGGAAAATTATCAGCAGGCGGATGGCAGCGTGAAAATTCCAAAAGCGCTGCAACGTTATATGGGCGGGTTGACGTCGATAACGAAGAGCGCGGCGAGCCTATGATTTGACGAAAAATCCCAGGTCTCAAAATCGAGACCTGGGGCACCCTGGCTGTTTGCAGCCGAGGAAGAAAACATGAAACGAGTATTGCGCAATTACATTTTCTGGACGTATCAGCGGGGCAGCGCGCATTACGACGTGATGGTGACGCTGATCCTGTTGTTTATCTTTATTGCGCCGCGGGTGATCAACTTTCGCGATCGGCCGGTGGAGCGAACTCTGCCGCCCAGTCAACTAATGGTGAAAAGCGATGGGCACAATGGACTGATGTATCAGATTGATGTTCCCACGCTATCGTCGTTTCATTATGCGGGCGATTTAGAGAGTGAAATGCAAGCGGCCATCACCCCCATTTCCGGCGACGTCATCATCGATCGCTATCAGGCAGTCAAGGGTTCCGATGGCAAGACTATTGCGTACCGCGTTTGGGCGCACCGATAAACCAGTTCTCCTGAAGGTGCATATCGGAGCGATCGACTTTACGCAGCCTTTCCTTAAAGAAAGGCTGCACATAACGGATTTTGGCAAACTATAGCATCAGGAGAACTGGTCTAGGAAGGAATTCATGCAATTGCAGAAATACGTTTCGAGCTTTGGCCGCGGAGGAGTGAAGGCAGTTGCAATTGCGGCTGCGATTTTCTTTTTTTCGGCGATGGGGCGGGCACAGGCTCCAACGAGCGGAGATTTGAATCATGTGCTGACTGAGCTGGACGCAGCGGCAGCGAGGTTTCATTCCGCAAAGGCAAATTTCCAGTGGGACCAGTTTGAGCGCGTGGTAAACAGCACGGACACTCAGACCGGTGTGATTTATTTTGAGGGGTCCGGCGACAAGGCGCGGGTGGCGCTCGATATTGAAACGGCGGACGGCCAGCCGGCAAAGAAGACCATCGTTTACAGCGGCGGAGTGCTGAAGTTTTTTCAGCCGCAGATCGACCAGATGACCGTGTTCCACGCGGGCGAGAAGCAGGGCCAGTACGAAAGCTACTTGACGCTGGGTTTTGGCGGTAGCGGCAGCGAACTGAAGAAAAGCTGGGACATCACGTACCAAGGGATGGAGACGATCGACGGCGTCGAGACGGCGAAGCTCGACCTGGTGAGCAAAGATGCTGGCGTGCGCGCGAATTTTTCGCACGTCACCATCTGGGTGGATCCGACGCGCGCTGTCTCCCTGAAGCAGATTTTGTACGAGCCTTCCGGCGATTCGCGGACGGCATACTATCGAAATATCCAATACAACAAAAGGATTTCGCCGTCGGTGTTCAAGATTAAAACGAACGCGAAAACACAGGTGATCCAGAAGTAGCCGGATTGAGATCATTGCCCATGTCCGTTCGCTCTCACTCCCATTCAAGCCGAAAGACGACTTGAATGGGTCACCGCCTGTTGAGACATTTCATCCAGCGTCACGGAGGATGTGTCAGTCGATGGAGTTCTGCTGGTCAACGCGGCGGCGGCGAGGATGAAGATCATCGGGAAGCATTCCAGCGTATAGCGCGGCTCGGGCGCCTCGATAGTGAGCAGCAAAAGACAACGCAGAATCACGTATGTGACCATCACTGCCGTGAAGGGAACGTGTTTGCGTAGGCCCCACGCAGCCAGCAACAGATAAGCAAGGTTTAACGCGGCATAGCCCCAGGAAAAAATAGTCTCCGCGGGATGATGCTGGTACTGCCACCAGCGCAGCTCAATCCACAACTGCGCCGTGCGAGGACGCAGCCACATATCCGCCAGACGCATCAACGGCAGCACAACGTAGAAACGGACAGGATGGCGATCGATCCGCTGCTGCGCCAATTCGCCGAATCGGTCGCTGAGCGCGGGCGTCATGATGTCGAGCTTGTTGTATTCTTCGAACAACTTTGCGGTTTGCGCTTTCTCCGCAGGAGTATCGAAGGCGCGAGAAGGTAGCAAAGAGATATCGATTGCGGAGCCGTTTACGTTCCAATACGTATCCGCAGTGGATGTGTAATCGGCCGCCCAGGAGCGGACCCATCGTATCCAACCGCGGGGAACGTATTCTGTCGGATCGTTCGCATAGCGAGGCGCCAGCGGCTGAAACACGTGCATGGTAACTTCATTGCGGACTGTCCAGGGGACGAACGGGACCATTGCCAGCAAGGTGCATGCGATGGCCAGCATCGCGCTGCGCCGCGCCGGGATGCGATGCCGCGAGTACCAGAACATTGCCGGCACCAGCACCAGACCAATCAGGGGGCCATCGGGGCGCAATAGAGCGCTGTAGCCAATGCTGAAGACTAGCATCCAGAACCATGCGTTGAAGCCCGGCCGCTCGACGTATCGCGCCAGAGCGTAAAGGCCGAGAGCGATGCAAAAAAGAGTGGGAGTTTCAGTCAGCGGCGACGCGACGAAGTTTGCGGTGAAAGGACAGAGCGCCGCTAGATAAAGTGCCACAATTCCAGCGCGGCGCGAGATGACCCGAACGGCGAAACCGGCAATCAGCAGACAAGTAGCTAAATCCATGACAGCCTGCACCACCAGGACAGCCGTGTAGTGGTCTACGCCGAAGATCAGAAAGCAAACGCCGAGAAAGAATGGATAGCCGGGCAGGCGAATCAGCGTGGGATGAATGCCGTTGGAACGGGTAAAGCCGTAGATGCCATGCCAGAACCAGTTGCGCGCGATTTCTCCATAGACAAGCGAGTCTCCATCGACAACCGGATAATAATGGATGAACCATAGCCGCAACAGCAGGCCCAGGAGCAGAGCGGCAATCGTCGATTTGGTCGCATGGCGCAGAAGGAAACGCATCGAAAAGAATCATACAGCTTCGCCGGGGCCTTTAAGATATCGATCCGCACCGCATGGAATAAACTGGTTATAAACCCTGAAAATGGACAAGAGAAACTTGCGCCCTGGATATAGGGGCATGGAAACGCCTAGTCGGTCTGCCTGCACCCCAACGCCAATGCGCATAATGCGTCAGGTGCTCCAGATTTGGTCCGATCGAGATGGCAATTTTTTTTGAGCTCCACTTAAGCAAGAGAAGTACTCCAGCGGAGCCTTGATAATGGAACGCGACTTAAGATGATCAAGCCGATTTTTTACGATCCCGGACGGAAGAGATGGAAGCGCCTGCGGCGCATCTTTGACACTCTTGCGGTGTTATCGACGATCGTGCTGGTTGCGTTCGGCATCAACGTCCTGCGCCGGGAGAGGCTGCCGGAGCTGCTGTTGCCAACTCCAAAGCGGAATTATCGGCCGCTAAGAGAATCTGCGTACACGCACAGGTCCCGTTCCGGCCAGCTTGCCTTGCGGCGAATGCGACATCGTCGCCCATCGGACATTCCGCTGAATTCCGAAGAGGGGTTGCGGGCAGCGTTTTATGTGGACTACGACGCGGCCAGCTACGTTTCCCTGAAAAATCACGCGCACGATATTGACCTGCTATTTACGGATTGGCTGCACGTCGTTACGCCGGATGGAAAACTGACGGCGTATACACTCGACAATCGCGCCTTTGCGGTCGTCGACGCGGCAGGCGTGCACAATATTGACCCGGAGGGGAAGGTAGGTCGGGTCCTGGCGGACGCCCATGGAGATACGGAAATTTTTCCCATGGTCAACAATTTCGATCAACTCAAGGACGATTTTCAGTCCGGCGTGATGGAGAAGTTCCTGCTCAACCGCGCGTCGCAAACCAGGTTTGAAAAACAGATCCTCGCGTTGCTTGCCGCCAATCCCAGGTACCACGGCATTGCGCTCGATTTTGAAGCGATCCCTTCGAACGCGCAGCCGGAGTACCGGAAAATGGTCGCAGACCTGTACGCCAGGATGCATCCGCTGCACCTGCGTCTCTACATCAACGTGCCTGTCGATGACGACGATTGGGATTTCAAATTCTACGCCGCCCACACGGATGGCGTGATTCTGATGGATTACGACCAGCACGAGCCGGTAAGCAACCCGGGGCCGGTGGCCGGTCAGGAGTGGTTCGTTCGTAATCTGAAGGCCGCGCTGAAAGCGATCCCAAGGAACAAGCTGATCTGCAGCATCGGAAATTACGGCTACGACTGGACGCTTTCGATGCCGGGACACAGGAAACATAATGCCGCAGTGAGCAAGGTCCTCGACGTCGATGATCTGGCGGTGCAGGATGCGTGGCAGGAGGCTTCCGATTCCGAAGCCGCGCCAGTGCTGGATACGGACTCGCTGAACATGCATTTTGCGTATGAGGATGAGGACGCACATACGCGTCACGAGGTTTGGTATCTGGACGCGGTGACAGCGCTGAATGAAATGCGGGCGGCACGGGAGCTGGGCATTCGGACTTTTGCGCTCTGGAGGCTGGGCAGCGAGGACCCCACGCTGTGGAATATCTGGGACAATCCGCTGGACCCGACCGCGGCGCAGCGGCTGGCGACCATTTATCCGGGGGCAAATGTCAACACGGAGGGCGATGGCGACATCCTGAAAGTGATTGGCAGGCCGCAGGACGGCAAGCGAACCATTCAAATCGATCCCGACTCCAACCTGGCGGTCAGCGAAACGATCCAGACATTTCCAGAGCCATACACGTTGCGGCAGTACGGGTATCATCCCAACGAGCTTGCGCTGACGTTTGACGACGGTCCCGATCCGACCTGGACGCCGAAAATCCTGGACGTGCTCAATCGAGAGCATGTGACGGCGACTTTTATGGTGATAGGCGAAGAGGCGCTGAAAAATGTTGGCCTGCTGAAGCGGTATTACCGGGATGGCGAAGAGATTGGCAACCACACATTCACCCATCCGGACATCAGCCAGATTTCAAAGCGCCAACTGGAACTGGAGATGAATGGCACGGAAAGGCTGTTTGCGGCGGAGCTGGGGGTGCAGCCCCTGTTCTTTCGGCCGCCGTATTCGATCGACCAGGAGCCGGACACCAACGATCAGGCCGCTCCCGTCGATGTTGTTGAACAAATGGGCTACATCATCATCGGAGACAAAATCGATACCAACGATTGGGATGAGCACCCGCGAAAAACGCCGCGGGAGATCGTCAATTCAGTCCTGCATCAGTTGGAAGTGATGAAGACGGAGCCGCAGTTTCGCGGCAGCATTATTTTGATGCACGACGGAGGCGGAGATCGGTCCGTCACGGTAGCGGCTTTGCCGTTGTTGATCGATACGCTGCGCGCCAAGGGCTACAAGATTGTTCCGGTATCGGCGTTGATGGGCAAGACGCGCGATCAGGTGATGCCGCCGATTCCATATAAGCAACGCTGGCAGGCGAGAATCGATTCCATCGCTTTTTGGTTCATCTCATTCTTCGCCCAGACCGTCGTGCTGATTTTTATTGTTGGCGACGTTTTGATGACGGGCCGCCTGCTGATTGTGGGGCTGTTCGCTTTGCTCGATCGACTGCATAAGCGCAGGCCTTATCCAGGGGCGGACGATTATTTGCCTCAGGTTGCGGTGCTGATCCCCGCATACAACGAGGGGAAGGTGATCGCGCGGACGATTCGATCCGTATTGGGGTCGAACTATCCCTATCTGCGAGTGATTGTGATCGACGATGGCTCAACGGACAACACCTTGCAGGCGGCGCGTGCGGCGATGCCGGCAGACCTGGAGTCTGGCAGGTTAGTAGTGTTGACGCATCCGAATGGCGGAAAGGCGGAAGCGCTGAATTTCGGATTGCAGCAAGTCGATGAGGAAATTTACATTGGCATCGACGCGGATACGGTGATCGCGCCGGATGCGATTTCAAAGCTGATTCTGCGCATGGCCGATCCAAAAGTGGGTGCGGTTGCGGGCAACGCCAAGGTGGGGAACCGAATCAATTTGTGGACGCGGTGGCAGGCGCTGGAATACATCACGAGTCAAAATTTTGACCGGCGCGCATTGGATTTGTTCAATGTTGTTACGGTGGTTCCGGGCGCTATCGGGGCTTGGCGCACCTCCGCGGTGAAAAAGGCGGGCGGGTATCACGTGAACACGGTGGCGGAAGATGCCGACCTGACCATGAACCTGCTGCAGCAGGGATGCAAGGCGGTTTACGAGGACCGGGCCTTCGCCTTTACAGAAGTTCCGGACAATATGCGCGGCCTGATGCGACAGCGCTTTCGCTGGTCTTTCGGGATATTGCAGGCGGTTGTCAAACATCGCGGCGCTTTCCTCCGGCATCGCGCCATGGGCCTGTTCGCTCTGCCGAATATGATTGTCTTCCAGATTATTTTGCCGCTTTTCTCCCCATTTATTGACCTCATGTTCCTTGGCGGCGTGGTGGAATATGGAGTCAACCGGCACTTTCATCCAGTTGCGGCGGACGCCGCCAGTTTCGACAAATTGGTCCTATATTTCCTGGCCTTTCTGGTGGTGGACTTTCTTGCTTCGTCGCTGGCCTTTTTGTTGGAGCCGCCCCACCCAAGCAACAAGGGGGACAGTTGGCTGTTGTTCCACATCTGGATACAGCGGTTCACGTATCGGCAGGTTTTTTCTCTCGTGCTGTTGAAGACGATCAAGCGAGCCATCGACGGGCGGCCGTTCGCCTGGGAAAGACAGGAACGAACAGCAAGGCTGTCGCCCAGGACGGAGAAGGCGGCGAGCGTCAGTTAAGAGCGGCCTCCCATCCATATCTCGGAAAAGCCCTGCGGCGGTTTCTCTGAATACCGGTCAAACCCGCTCTTCCATGAATCTGGCAGTCTAGCAATAGGAAATCCGCTATAGAATCGCCGGTTGGCTTCTTCTGCCGGCGAATGCTCAGAAAAACCATCCTGTCTATTGAACCGCCGCGCGCCATCCGTCCACGGACCAGCGATTGTATTCGCCGAATGCGATCAGAATCGCGTAGACGATTGAGTAGATCATCTGAATCCCCGCCACCGACCAATTCTGTGTCAGCGCAATCCCAAACGTCAGCACGAAAATTTCCAGAGCGCCGCGAACCTGGGACGCCGAGATTTTCTTTTTGTAAGAAGCCCTGTTCTTACAGTTGAGTCCACTGCGGTTGAAGCAGAACTAACTGGCATGTCGAAGTGAATTGCGAACAGGACAGAACGCCGCGACGGACGATCTTTACAGGGCCGGGATCGGGAAAGGTTTGCGGATATTTGTGTTTTTTTATCTGATCTGCAGCTTTACTAAGCGCGGCATCCCCAGTAATCATTTTGATTTCTTCGACTCCACGGGGACTGAAGACCAACCAGAATTGCGCTGCCGCCATTTTTCTGGGAAGACCGGAAATTTGAACGGTCCGGAGATTCTGCACCTCTTGCAGGTATAGCTCGGCGTCTGTCCGATGAGCGGACGCAGACTTGAAAGTGACTTGAATTTTCGAAGCTTGTGGCGGAGGCACCGGAGCCTTCGCCGCGGTAAGTTTCCGCATGTGGCGCGCCTCCGCCAATTTGCCCTCTCTTTGATAAATCTCGCCGAGATGAGTGGCGACATCGGGGTTTTGCCCGAGCAGCCAAGCGGCCCGGACGTAGCGCTCCGCATCGGCATACTTCGCCTGTTTAAAGTCAATCCAGCCAACAGTATCCCAAATTGCGCCGAGCTGCGAGATTCGCATCAGATCCTGATTGGTCAATGTTGCAAGATTGATGTTGCAAGTGGAAGCCTCCACCGTGTGCAGGGCCTTCACGGCGAATGTCGCTGCCTCGGCGACATCGTCGTCGTGGTCCGCCAGAGCATAAGCCGCATCGTTGATAATGCCAGGGTCGTTCGATGTCCGCATGACCTGTTCCAAAGTGGCGATGCCGGCTTCCTTTTGCCCGCCCTCCAATTCAGCAGTCCCCAGTTCTTGTTGCACGCCGACTGCGGCATCTTTGGCGCTTGCCGCTTTTTTGAGCAAAGGTATGGCTTCGTCATATTTCTTCTGCCGGACCAACAGTGCGCCTAATGCGAGATTTCCCTGGGCGTTGGAAGAGTCGTATTTCAGGAGACTGCGCCACACTTGCTCTGCATCCGTAGGACGTCGCAACGCGGCGAGCGTGGATCCCATCATGCGATAGACCCAAATATTGTCGGGATG
>JBOGLY010000001.1:0-23186 GCA_050746425.1 Acidobacteriaceae bacterium | reverse complement strand
GTTTACCACTATCTGCGCCCATTGTTGTCTCTCGCAAGCCGACTTGCGGATACTGATCTGGGGTCGATGAGCGACTCGGCAATCTATCGATCATCGAGAAAATCAAATTGCTCAATGTCCCGCAAATCGGCGTTGATAATGCCAGTCGAAGTATGGCTTCTTGGAGAGGGCCCATCCGGGGCACTTCCTGCGTTGGTAGGGCTGCAAGAGCTGCCTCAGCGCTTTTGAACCAAGAGGTGCCGTCACAATCCGACCGCTTTTAACGGAAATAAGGCCTCTTTCGTAAAGAGCATCGCACCCGACGAGGCAAACGCCGAAGACGATGTTTTCAGCATCGAGGCGTTCCGCCCTGGAGCATTCGCTCCTTGGCTTTATGTGAGCAGCAATCATCAGGGCAACAGGCATCGTACGACCACACAATGCACAGCAGGCTTCGTCAGCATAACCGAAAAGCCTCCTCCGGAGGAAAGCTTGTTCCGCCCTGCCAAGAACGCTGTGGAGAACGTCGAGCTCACCGGAAACGTTCGCGGCCCTCCGGAACTCCCGAGGCGTAGAGCCCCGGAGCCACTCCACAGGCTCGCCCGCCACGCGGTCCATTACTTTAGCCGGCCGCCCTCGCTCGAGTAATTTCTGGAATTCTTCTGCCGCCACCACTGAGATCCCGCTGCCGTGTCGAATCATCTCAGCTGCTCGCCTTTCCTTCTTGCCAGCTTCATTTTCCTGCCATCTTCCCCTGACAAGGATGGTGGATCTGCTGCTGAGAGATCCTCCCGACGTTTTGCCACCTTGGCGCTCTACTTCCTTGCAGAGATCTTTACGCAATTTCCAACCTCGTCCTGTGAATGCTATGTGTTCTCCTTTGATGCTCGTGATTCGCGTTCTCATCCGTGAGCTGCCCCCTTTGTTAGTTTGCGTAGGCGAGAATAGTCCTTGTGTTGACTAATCTCCCAGATCCCCAACTGTTGCTAACAAGCCAATGCAGTTACCCAAGAGCACGGTCAACCTCGCAGACTCACCCCACTGGCTGAACTGCGCATCAGCTGCTAATTGCCGCCTAGTCTCCAGTGGGAAACTTCGCTCTTGGCGAAGTACCGAAAAGCATCGGGGCCGTGATCATGGATTTTCAAAGGCTTTTCTTCGCCTCGCTGGGCTGCCTTCGCATCCCAGGAATAAGTTTGCATCTCTTGAATGGTCTTTGGTGTGGTCTGACGGCAGAACCGTACCAAGCGTTGATTCAGAACCATCGAGGTGACACGAATTCCTTCGTTCACATCGTCGTTGGCATTCGCGTGCCAAATTCCACGTTTGGACATCTCGGCCTTGAAGGAGGCAGCCGATGGATCGATGATCACCTTGGCTCCTCTCCCCGGGCCAATAAACTGGACGAGATCCTCGGCGTATTCGGCATCGGTCTTCTGCCGCATCTCAACCGCTGAGTCCCAGTAATATTCGCGAGTCACCCAGAACAACTTCCCGTCGTCATAGATGTCGAGGAACACCATCGGGTTTGTTGTTCCATAATCGACAGCGATGATTCGCTGGTAATATCCTCCTTGTCCCAATAGGCCGATTGGCTGATCTTCGCCGTTGTAGAGCAAGTCGTCGGACCAGGAATCTTTGTAGATCGCCCCTTCCGCGATGACCCAAAGGCCTTCGATAAACCGCTTATAAAAGAATCCCCGGTACAAGCGGTTTTGCGCCGCCATAAACTCGGGGGTCAGATTCGGGTTGTCGGCCATGGTGTAATGGTCAGACCAGATCAGGTTCTTGGCTCTGAGGTCATCATTGTCCAGGTAGTCGGTCTTCAGCCAGTGGTACGGACTATCAGGATTGGTCGTGCCGTAAAGTCGAGCACCTTCGGGCGACATGCGGGTGAGCAGCATGTGAAAAAAGCTCTGCGGCATCAAGCTAAGCTCATCGCAGAGTGCGATTCCAACGGTTAAACCCCGAACGTAGCGCTCTGACCCTTCATCTTTGGCGCCAATGACCAGCCACTCTGTACCATAAAGCTTCAGATGGCCGGTATTGCGGTTGTAGCTGCAATTTCCAGGGCCGACCAGGTCAAACAGATCTGTCAGGACATTGTTATAGACGCTCTGTTTTGAGACACCGGTAAGCAACCTGCGTCCACCGATATCGTAAGCGCAACCATAGAGTATTTTTGGATGCAGGCACCAGGTCTTGCCGCTTCGGACTGCACCTTCAAGGATATTGATGGGACGGTCCTTTTCCAATGGCCGCATCGCAAACCGTTCCGCACGCGCGCCATAGTTAAGCATGGTCATTGCCAATCTGCGCGGAATGGTTCGCTGCGTCGTTCCCGTGGTCGAAAGCACCGGTTTCTCTCACGTTCTTCTGAAGAGCGATCTCGTGCTTTGCATGGATGTCTCGCATGGCCTGTAATACCGGAGATAGGTTGTCCGGCTGGGTCAAGGCTCGCGGTTCGGCAGTTTTCATCACCAGCGCGGTTGCCTTGGCATCACCCTGGATTGCCTTATTCGTCTGCTGCTTCACAATCGCGTCGCGTTTTGTGATCTTCCGGGGTTTACCCCCCTCATTGATAGTGATTCGACTATTAAGTTCCCGCTCAAATGCCGCGGGAAACGTGCTGATTTTTTTCTTTGGTCGCCCAGCGGGATTGCCCGACCGACCGGGTTGGAATCGAGTGTGGACTGGCGGTTTGCCGTACCCGACCGGGAACTCCGACCCTTCGTTATCCATGGGTCGCCTCCAGGCGCTCGTTCGTAACATCGTCGAACCGTTTTCCGCTGACAGCATGAACGGCTTGATCGCCGGTATGGCGCTGCCAGCGCTTGATTGCCGTATCGACATATATGGGATCCAGTTCGACTCCGCAGCAGATACGTCCTGTCCGTTCCGCCGCAAGCAACGTTGTTCCGGAGCCGAGGAAAGTATCGAGCACCCAGTCACCCCGGGCGGAGCAGTCGAGGAGCGCGTCCGCTACCAATCGCACCGGCTTCACGGTCGGATGGAGCGCAAGTAAATTGCCTTCGTCTGAGCTTTTCGAGACGCTATTGATCGACGGATACTCCCAAACGTTTGTGCGGTTGCGGCCGAATTTCCCGAGCTGAATGTTGTTTCGGTGTTTTCCTTTGCCGTTGCGGAAGACAAAAACAAGCTCATGCCGCGATCGATAAAACGAGCCCATCCCGCCGTTGTTTTTGACCCAGACGCAGACGTTGAGTAACTCGTCATACACCTGCTTGCTCGCAGCGATCAACTCGCCCATGTGCCTCCAATCCATGCAAACAAAGTGCACGGAACCAAGTTTGCTATAGCGCGCTAACAACTTGAGGATGGAAATGAGAAATGCGATGAACTCCGCTCCGCCCATGTCGCCCGATGCCATCGGAAATTCGCGATGGCGGATGGCACCGTTTCCGCTGACATTTCCTTTGATACGAACGTTGTAGGGCGGATCGATGAACGCCACTTCGGCCCGCTTTGTATTCAGCAGCTTCGGATAAGAAGACTCGTCACTCGCATCGCCGCAAAGTATTCGATGTTTTCCAAGGTTCCACAAGTCTCCAAGTTGTGTTATCGGCTCGCCGTCTTCGACTTCGAAGACGTCATCTCCATCCGTCTTCCCGTCTTCTGGCGAGAGCAGCAAGTCGATTTCTGGAATCTCAAATCCCGTGACGGTGATGTCAAACTCGGTGTCGATGTTCAACAGGTGCTGCAGCTCGATCGCCAGGATCGATTTATCCCAGCCAGCATTCTCGGCCAATTTGTTGTCGGCAAGGACATAGGCTCGAATCTGATCTGTGGTGAGATTCTCAACCCGGATTGTTGGAACCTGTTCCATCCCTAACAGCTTGGCTGCAGCCACGCGGCCATGACCGGCAATGATTCGGTCGGTGGAATCAACGAGCACCGGATTGATGAAGCCAAACTCGCCGATGCTCCCGGCGATCTGCCGGATCTGGTGCTTGGAATGGGTGCGTGCATTCTGCGAATACGATTTCAGGCTCCCAACTGATCTGTATTCAACGGAGAGCGCCTGATCTCTGACGGTGAATCCTTGTGGGTGATTTCCGACCATACCTGCCGCCTCTGGATTTGAGTCTCGTCTATGAGGTAGCAATGTTCAAATAAGTATGATAAGTACGAAAGATACATATATATACTATCAATAATATGCGACGAAGAACACCTCTCGAAAAGCAGGAATCAGTCCTTCGATTTGTTCCCAACTTGGATATGCTGCGGATGTTCGTCGGTGCCCTGAATACCGAGTCCTTCCCTTTCCTCGCTCCAGGCAAAGATGGATGGCAAATAGTGCGCGGGGACTATCGCATGGCGAATAAGGAACTACGCCAGCTCGTTCAAGCTTGGTTCGATTCAGGTCCGAACGTGGAAAAGTTGTGGTCGGAACATCCCGCCCTCGCTCGCCTGCCACATATTGTGCGCGCCTACATGCTTCCCACCAACGGCAGCCGGGCACACCTCGTGTACATGGATGGCCCGAATACGGATTTGTCTCCTGGCGATCCTCTCGAGATCGCACTCGGGCTGTTCTTTCTCTTCCTGCTCAATCCCTACAACCAGAGACTGGGCGGACCCTGCAAACGATGCAGCAAATATTATGTCAAGAAGACCAAACGTCAAACCGTCTACTGTTCCCAGCGCTGCGGACGCAAGCAAACATCAAAAGATGCTATTCAACAGCAGCGGCAACAAGACCATATAGAAAAAATCGAGAAGGCCAAAAAATGCCTAGAAAAATGGGCCTCGACAAACACACGCAGGGGATGGAAAGAGTGGATCTCTGGCAATCACTTAATTAGTAAACATTGGCTCTCGCGATATGTAGGGAAAGGCGAGCTCATGGTGCCAGTCAAATCAATTCGCAGCAGGGTCACGATCTCTTCCGCCTTATAAACCTTCCTTCTTCCATGCCAACTTTTCTCTCTCATCTATTGGTACATGTCCAGGCGGGCATTCCAGCGCGAGACAAGAATGCGGAGATACCGCCGCAAACTGGGCCAGCCAGGCGACGTTCTACAGGTGGGAGTGGCAGTTGGGAGTGCAGGATTTGCGTGAGCTCGGTTCGCTGCGCAAAGAGATCGGCAGGCTGAAGCAGATTGTGGCGGATGACGCTGGAGCGGCAGACTATCCAGGAGGTGGTATCAAAAAAGCTACGAAGCCTCGCCAGCCACGAGCTGGATGCAGGAGGCGTATGGGACTTCCTTGCGAAGGGCAGTACGCATCCTCTCTCATAGCAGGAGGCACTCGCCGCCGATTTCTGCATCTGGCGGCCACCGATGTTCGCTACGGCGGTTGACGGTGCTGCTGCGCAGAGAAGGGTGGCAGGTGAACGCCAAACGGGCCTACCGGCTGACACCTCTTTACGAGATTGGGCTTAATATCTGAGACTAGTATCTCATTCGACTCGAGATAATGTATGACGCGCCTGTAAGCGTATCAACGATATTGTCGTGTCAAATATTGAAAGGCTTAACGATTCAGCACGGACAGAGCCGCACGAAGCTTTGTGATGATCCTCCAGTCTGCAGCACACCTGCATTGTCAGTGGATTTTTGCATTCGATTTTTTTTATTGACAATCCTTCGGCCGCTACATATAGTAGCCCATGAATTTGAAAAGACCGGTCTCTCGATTCCAATAAAGCAGGGTAGCACCCCGGAAAACATGTTCAAAGCGCATTGGCTCTTAGGAGGTTAGGAATGAGAACGCAGCTTGTGAAGAACCGAATGCTACGTGGATTCTCATGGTTGGCAATTCTTTCAATTCCACTGGGAATCCTGGCGCCATCATGCCGGGGACAGAACCTGAATGCGGGCGAAATCAAGGGGACCGTAATCGACACCGCTGGGGCGGCGTTGCCTGGCGTCGCGGTAGATGCCCTGAATATAAAGACCGGCATTCACGTGCGTGGCGTTTCCGGGACGACGGGTGTCTTCGATCTTCCCTACGTGCCGGCGGGAAGCTATACGGTGATCTTCAGCAAAGAAGGCTTTGAGACCTTCAGGCAGACCCAGGTCTTGGTGCACGTTGAGACCATCACCGTGAACGCGACTTTGAAGGTCGGCCAGGTCTCAACGCAGGTCACGGTTACCGGGCAGCCGGAACTTCTGCAGCCTGAGACCTCGGATCTGAGCACCTCCATTTCCGCTGAATCGATCAGCGAGCTGCCGAACGTCGGGAACCTTTGGCTCGACTATACGGAACTGGTTCCCGGGGATGTTCCCGTGGCTACTCCCTCCACTAATACCCAAATCGGTGAATACGCTATGATCAACGGGGCGCAGCAGTTTCAATCGGCGTGGCTATTCGATGGCTCGGTGGCGAACTTGCCTGTCAGCTACAACCCGGACGGTCTCGTTGCGCCCCTGGGATCGATTCAGGAACTTGATATTACTACCAGCAACGCCGGCTCCGAATCCGGCAATGGACTGTCTTCCTATAACGTCATCACGAAGAGCGGCACCAACCGGTTTCATGGTTCGCTGTACGAGTTCGTGCAAAACGATATATTCAACGCGGCACCGCGCAACTGGTCGTCCAGCCCGCAAGCGAAGCCGGCAATCCGCTGGAATGAGTATGGCGGCGCGCTGGGAGGGCCTATTGTCCGCAACCGGCTCTTTTTCTTCTTCAACTACCAGGCAAACCCAATTCGGACCTATCAGTCCGGTCTTTACACCTTTCCCACGACCGACATGCGCGCCGGGAACTTTTCCAATCCTTCGTTCTCTCCGATATTCAATCCGGCGACCACCACGCAGACCAACGGCATTTATACAAGGCAGCCGTTTGCGAACAACGAAATCACAACGCCCATCGATCCGGTTGCAGCCAAGATTCAGCCGTTTTTCCCCGTGCCCAATGCAATCAACCCGGCAAGCCCCTATTACAACAACTACTACTTTGCGGCGCCCAATCCATCCACCGAGCACTGGTATGATTACAAGGTGGACGGCGATCTAAGCCCGACAAATCGCTTGGATACCTCGGGCTTGTTCACGCTACAGAACGCGGTAAGCCCGTCTCCCGATTGCCCGATAGATTGCTATACCGGCACGACCAACGAACTCGCCGCTCAACTCACCGACGTGTGGACCATTTCCACTACAAAGATGAATGAGTTCCGCATGGGCCTGGCCCGGGAATACAATAGGGACTCACCGAACGCGGACAATAAAGGCTACCCGGCAGAGATCGGCCTGCCCCAGCTTCCCCTAAATGCCTTCCCGAATATCAATATCTCCACCGGCCCAGGCATAAGCATAGGCGGCAATGCGATCATTACAAGAATTGGCGAGAACTCCATCGCTGCCACCGACACTTTCAATTGGATCCTGGGCAAACATACGCTGAAGATGGGCGGAGAATACGACGATTGGAGGGAGAACCAGGAGTTTGCGGGCATGAACTCGGGAAGCTTCAATTTCGACGGAATCGACACGCGTGATCCCAACGTCAACAATCCAAATGCGAGCCCGGGTGTCGGGTATGCGGACTTTCTCTTAGGGGGCGTGCAGTCGTGGAGCTTCCAGCAGCCCGCCGAATATGGCGGCAGGGATTCCAACGTCCAACTATATGCTGAGGACTATTACAAAATCCGTCCCAACCTCACTCTTAATTTTGGCATGCGCTTCATTTATCAGGGAGGATGGTCGGAAGAACATAATCGGATCGGCAATTACGATCCGACGCTCTTAAATCCGGGGACAGGCACTTTGGGAGCAATTGGATACCTCGGAGTTCAGCTCCCAAAGCATCTCGAAGCGCCGGTGCCGTTCTTCGCTCCGCGCGGAGGCTTTGCCTGGACGCCATTGCCATCGTGGGTGGTCCGCGGAGGATTTGGGCTTTATCAAATCCCTTGGAGCGCCCAGGCGTACATAGACAATATTGTAGGCACCGGCTTCACGATTTCGGGTTCCGCGCAGTCCACCGACAACATTACGCCCATATTTCAACTCGTGAACGGTCCGCCGCCCCCGATCTACTCGACGCCCGCAAATCGGACTCCCGAACTGCTTAACGGGCAAAGCATATATTACTACCCATATCACACTCCGATGTCCTACTTTGAGCAATACCAACTGGGCATTCAGCACCAGATGGGCGCTTATCTTGTCACCGCGACATACGTGGGCAGTCGCGGCGTGAATATGCCCTTCTCGACGGACATCAACCAGGTTGTGAATTTGGGATCCGGTATTAGGCCGAATCCTACCTATCAGAGCATCAATGCGACTCAGTACGACGGCTGGTCCAATTACAATGCACTGCAGTTGACGGCTAAGCGGCGATTTACCAATGGATTCTCCTTTACCGCCAATTACACGTGGTCGAAATCAATGGACACCGGAACGGCGATCGGCGGCAACGGCCCCGGGCTCGACAATTGGCAATATGCCTACAGCCCAGCGGCGAATTATTCAGCATCCAATAACGATATTCGACAACTCTTTACGGGAATGGGACTCTATCAACTTCCATTTGGAAGACATCGTAAATATGCAAACAGTAATACATTGGCCGACCTTGTGATCGGCGGTTGGCAAGTGGCAACTGTATTCAACGTTCACAGCGGCTGGCCGTTCACTCCCACAATGGTGAACAATCTAAGCGGCGCCCTTTCTGGATCATGGTATCCGAACCAAATTGGGAGCGGCAGACTGGCCCATCCAAGCATTAATGAGTGGTTCAATGTGAATGCGTTCGTATCGCCGGCGCCGAACACCTTCGGGGATACAAAACGCAATACCCTAGACAGTCCCAATTACACCGACATCGATCTATCGGTGGCGAAAGTGTTCCCTGTCCCTATTGCGGGGAACTCGACAACCTTTGAGTTTAAGGCCGACAGCTTCGATATTTTTAACCACCCAAATTACCAATTTCCGAATGCGGCGATCGGAAGTGCAGGAGTTGGGGTGATCAGTTCCAACTATACTAACCGGACATTGCAGCTTGGCGGTATGCTTAGGTTCTAAAGATTTTGGCGGTTTTACGTGTGATTCAGTGAAAGGCGCTTCAATGTTGTGGGTTGTATTTCTGGTTTTCCTCGTGGCCGCACTCCTTCAGCCACTCGCCGCGCAACAATCGTCGGAAAACCCTCAAGCGGCTGCCCACCTTACCCGTGCGCAGCGCCTTTTAGAAGAGCAAAAACCAGATCTGGCAGCGCATGAACTGGAGGCCGTATTGGCGAGCGATCCGGGAAATGTCGCTGCTCAGGCAAACTTGGGAGTAGTTTTCTTTTTTAAAAATCAGTGTGCTCAGGCCATTCCGCACCTGACTCGCGCTTTGCAAGCGCAACCAGGAATTGGGAAGATTCGTGCGTTGCTCGGCGTTTGTCAAAAGCGAGAAGGACAGATAAAGGAGGCAGAGCGGAATTTGGAGGCGTCGCTTGTTTCAACCCAAGAAGCGAAGGTTCTCGATCTGATCCGGAGCAATCTGCTGGATATTTATTATGCCCAGGGGAACTTAAATCTCGCCAGCCGCACAGTCGAAGACCTGCTCAAAAGCGAACCGCATAATCCCGATGTACTTTACATGATGTATCGGGTCCATCAGGACATCGCGGATAGATCGCGCAATGCGCTTGCCGCTATCGCGCCGGATTCCGGACGGATGCACCAGATAATGGCGGAACACTTTATTAACGAGGGCGATGCTGCCGATGCAATCGCACAGTACGAGCGTGCGCTCGCCAAAGACCCGAAACTCCCCGGCGTACGGTTTGAACTTGCTGAGGCCATCATGACGGAATCGAGGTCTGAGGCTTCGCTGGACAAAGCTGAGGCAGTGCTAAAAGAAGTTCTTAGTGGAAACCCCCGAGATGCCGGCGCCGAGGCTAAGCTGGGAGAAATAGCTGCATCCGAAAATCATTCGAAATTGGCTGAGGAGCGCTTTTCTCGTGCCCTGGCGTTGAATCCCGATCAGTTGGACGCCTTGAAAGGTATGGCAACTATCGCAACTCATCGCGGCGAGAACGAAAAAGTCGCAAAGTTTCTTCAGAGGGCTATCCAGATAGATCCTATGGACGACGGCCTGCACTATCGCTTATCGGTGGCTTACCGCAATCTAAATAGAATGGCGGACTCTACCCGTGAACTGAACCTCTTTAAGAAGCTTCACGACCTCAAGAATGATGCAGACCTCGTCCAACAAGGGAGTACCTCGACACAATGAAACCTACTTTTCAGGTTGTTATATGCAGCTTTGCTCTTTTGCTTTGTCCTGCTTTCTCGACCGCACAGACGAGCTTTTCTCCCGGCCAGCTCGATCCGACCAGAAACATCGCCTCTCCTCAACCTGGAGACCAAGGGCACACGCCGCTGCCGGAACAATACATATGGACCCCGGAGCAGACGCGGAACCAATCGCCTGCGCAGGCCAGTGCCAAGCGGTATTTTCGCGCAGTCTTCAGGATTGGCAAGGTCCCGCAAAACGCCACACTTTATGTTGCCGGTGTGGATTCTTCTGTCGCCTACGTGAATGGAAAGCTCGCGGACAAGGTGGAAGCCAATCCCGCCTCGGATTTGTCAATGACTGTGTTCGCAACGAACGTGAAGATTTTTTTGCATCCAGGAAAGAACGTGGTGGCCCTTCAGGTGGTCGGAGGGGACCACAATCTGATTGTGAAGGTGGTTCCACGCGCCAAGTGGCTCTATGCTTCCCCATTATTGATAAGCGGGCCGGACTGGAAGTGTACGCTCCAGGCGAATTCCGGTTGGCAGGATACAGACTTCGACGATAGCACGTGGGTGCCAGTGCGCGCGTTGGGGCCGATTGAAAGCTCCATAGATTTCTTTCAATGGGGAGCCGATACAGGTCTGTATAACTGGCCCGGGTATATCGGTGTGTCGAGATTTCTCGCTCGAGCTACTTTTCCGGCAATGAGCGTGCAGGATGTCTTCCGCGGCAGAAGCAGCTACGATAACCTCGACGCCCTCACCCAACTTAGAACGGGTCCAGGTTCCGCGCATGAGTTCACTGTCCATCTTTCCGCGACGACTCTTCCCCAGCAGGAAGCGCCTAGCCTTTTGCTGGATTTCGGACGCGAGATGAATGGACGCATCCGATTTGTTTCGGACTCCAACGAGTCCGAGCAAGTTACGGTTCAATACGGTGAGTCAAAGGACGAGGCCGAGGAAGGCCCCTATTTTGGAGTAGATCTCCTCACTATCCCCGCGCACCAAACAGGCTATGGTCCCAAGTCGGCCTTCCGTTATGCGAAGATTCGCTTCATTGGTGGCGGACCGGTCCTGCGCTTCCAATCGATCGACCTCGACGATATTTATTACCCGGTGCAATACCGCGGTTCTTTCGAGTCTTCCGACCCGCTTCTCAACCGAATTTGGGAAGTTGGAGCATACACCGCGCATCTTTGCATGCAGGAAGATATCTGGGACGCCCCGAAACGCGATCGCGGCCGATGGGCAGGCGACCTGGAGGTGAGCAGCCGCGTCATCAACGATGTGTTTGCCGATCATTTTCTGATGCAGGATACGATGACTCGGCTAATCGGCGACGCTCCGATCAAAGCGCATGTAAACCATATTCCCGGTTATTCAGCTTCTTGGATTAGCGAGGAAACCCAGTATTATCTGCACAACGGTTCTCTATCATATTTGCAGGGCCTGCATGAGCGTCTGGTTCAATTGCTGAATTATATGGACACGGACCTGAATGCAGAAAATCTGTATGTGAACAAAACCAAAGCATGGCCTTTTGTGGACTGGTCTCCGGATCTGCACTCGGATACGCCCGAAGCCCGCCGTGCGACCCAATTTGAATTCTATCTCGCCTATCGCGACGGAGCATTTTTACTGCGCCAGCTCGGTGATACCGCAAATGCCGAGCATTTTGAACAACGGGCGGCGCTGCTGAAGGAAGCTTCGCAGAAGTACCTGCTTGATTCCTCCGCGGATACGTACGGCCCGCGCTGGCAGACGAACGCAATGGCTGTCTTTTCAGGTGTTGCGGACCCCTCTCAATACGCGCCGATCTGGGATCGCGTTCTTTCCACCGTGGACACGACAAAATATACGGCCCTTGTCATGACGCCCTATTACAACTACTACATTATTTCCGCCATGGCGGAGACAGGTCACCGGGCCCGGGCGTTGGGCTGGATTCGCAAGTACTGGGGCGGAATGATCGCGGAAGGCGCCACCAGTTTCTGGGAAGGTTATTACCCGAGTTGGCCGAAGGCTAACTTTCACACGTCCCTGCAAGCGGACGATGGGAGCGGTTACTATGTCAGTCTTGCGCATGGATGGTCCGCCGGCCCCACTGCGTGGCTTATGGAACAGATTTTAGGAATTCAACCTACCGCTGGCGGGTTCAGCGAGGTTACAATTCGTCCGGATCTGGTAGGACTTTCCTGGGCCAAAGGCGCGGAGCCTACACCACATGGGTTGCTGCAAGTCAGCCTGCGCCAGGCACAAGGCTTGGAAACCGTGATCGATGTGCCTGCAGGTGTGAAAGCTACCGTACTGGTTCCAATAACCCATTCGAGCCAGAGGGTTCTGGTCAACGGCAACGTTGCAAAATCCGTGACCACGGCGGAAGATGGTACGCGCGCAGCCGTCATCCTCCAGCAACCGGGGCACTACGAACTGCATGCGGAATAAGAGCCTAACCAAACGCAGCAGATTGATTGCGACAATACTGCTGGGAACTGTAGTGGCCTTCCTCTTAGCAGCGCCGTCTGATGGAGATGTGCGCAAACGTCCTGGAACCTATTGCAACCCCATGGATCTGGCATACCGCTTCAGAATGGAGCTTCCAAGCAGGCGAGAAGCAGCCGATCCAACGATGGTCGTATTCCATAATAAGTACTGGTTGTTTCCGTCGAAGTCCGGAGGCTACTGGTACTCCGGTAATCTGCTCGATTGGAAATTCGTGGCATCCTCGGGTTATCCAGTGGAGGACTACGCCCCTACCGCCGTTGTCATAGCAGGCAAGCTGTATTTAACGGCGGGAGGAACACATGGTTTGTTCAGCACGGACGACCCGGCTTCGGGCCGATGGCGGCAGGTTGCCGATTTCGGGCGCTCCTACACCGATCCCGACCTGTTTCTGGACGATGATGGCCACCTTTACGTTTATTATGGCGCTTCCGGCACAGGGCCGCTCAGCGTGACCGAGTTAAACCGGAAAAATAGATTTAAACCACTCCGGACAAAAGAAATAACGTCTGCCCGCGATCCTATGCATAGGGGATGGGAGGTGCCTGGCGATCACAATGAGCTTTTGAACGAACAGACCTGGATCGAAGGCTCCTGGATGACGAAGCATGGCGGCAAGTATTACTTGCAATACGCGGCGCCTGGGACAGAATACAAATCCTATGCGGATGGCGTTCTGCTAGCGAATCGACCGATGGGCCCATTCACCTATGCGCCGTATAGTCCGTTCTCCGCGAAACCAACCGGCTTCATTGCCGGCGCCGGCCACGGCAGTACATTTCAAGGGCTGGATGGAGAGTGGTGGCATGTAGGCACAATGACCGTTTCTGTCAGGCACATGTTCGAACGTCGGCTCGGCCTTTTCCCATCTTTCTTTGAGCCTGATGGCCAGCTTGTGACCGACACCTACCTGGGCGATTATCCTCACCGAATCGGGGGAAACCGGGGTCTGGCAGGCTGGATGTTGCTGTCCTACGGCAAACCTGTTATCGCTTCTTCTACCTTGACTTCCTTTACGCCGGAAAAGGCCGTGGATGAAAATATCCGCACCTGGTGGTCGGCGAAGAGCGGAAATGCAGGAGAGTGGTTTCAGGTTGATCTTGGCGCCGGCAAGCGCATTGATGCGGTTCAGATTAACTTTGCCGATCTGGGGAGCACGGCCCTGGGCCGTCTGCGGGATACGTACCGCTATAAGCTGGAAGTTTCGAATGATGGATCGACCTGGCGGACAATCGTCGATCACAGCAAAAAGGGCCGCGACTCCGTGGATGATTATGAACCTTTGGAGAAGGCAACCGATGCGCGCTACGTGAAGATCGTCAACTTCCATATGCCCGCCGGCGCTCTGTTTTCGCTGAGCGGATTGCGGGTCTTTGGCAACGGATTGGGTCACCTTCCCATGGCAGTCACAGGAATAACGGCGCAAAGAGACTCACGGGATGGCCGGCGCGCTCGCATCGAGTGGCAGCCGGTTGAAAACGCCGATTTCTATATCGTTCGCTTTGGCCTGCGGCCGGATCGGATGTTCCAGAATTACCAGGTATACAAATCCACACATCTCGACCTGAGAAGTCTCACTATAGGCGTCTCGTATGCCGTAACTGTAGATGCTGTGAATGAAAATGGAATCAGGCGAGTAACGTCGATCATAGAAATGAAATAACTTACGGTTGAGTCGTGAGTATCGGAGGAGCACATGAAAACTGCTTGCCTCGTCTTCCTACTGCTGCCTGCATTAGCTTTCGCGCAGACGGCCAATGACACAATCTCGCAGGTAGATCCCTTCATCGGAACGAAAACTAGTTCGCAGCAAGACAATGGAGAGACAATACCAGGTGCCGCGAGACCCTTCGGAATGCTCTATTGGAGTCCAGATGGTCCCAATGGCCAGATTTACAGCTACGAGAATCCGGTGACAAGAGGATTCAGCCTGACGCACCTGAGCGGGTGCGGCTGCTACGTGTACGGCGATGTGCCGATCTTTCCAATGCTGGGAACGCCGCGGCAACCGCCGCCGGTGCTCTGGAAACCGGGCCGATACCAGGCCTCTTTTCGCCATGCGGACGAGGTGGCGCAACCGGGCTACTACTCGGTGAAACTGGATTCGGGTATCCGCGTTCAGATCGCCGCAGGTGTACGATCCGGCATTGCAAAATTTACTTACCCACCGAGCGCCGCGAAGCGCACACTGCTGATTGACCTGAGTAAGAATCTCACCCGGGTATACGATGCGGAAATAACGATCGCGGGACGCAAAATCACCGGGGCGGTATCAAGCGGAGGCTTCTGCGGTACGAAGAGCCATTACCGCGTTTACTTTGTACTGGAGGTTGACAGGACACCGGCAGCCTCAGGCACCTTTAACGAAATGCAGGTTACGCCAGGCGGTGCATCCGGAAGAGGACCACGGACTGGCGGATATTTGAGCTTCGATCCGGGCACTACAACTGTTCATATGAAGGCGGCGATCTCTTTTGTAAGCGTGGCCAACGCCGAAATGAACATGGACCGCGAGATTCCGGGTTGGGACCTTGAGAAAGTGCGGCAGGATGCTCGATCCGCCTGGAGCGCGGTGCTGGGACATGCGCTGGTGACAGGCGGCAGCGATGCCCAGCGAAGGGTATTTTATACAGCCCTGTATCACGCTATGCTCCACCCGTCGATCTTCAGCGATGTAAATGGCGAGTATCTAGGTTTTGACAACAAGGTGCATACCGTCCAAGGGCGCAACCAGTACGCCAACTATTCGGGGTGGGACATTTACCGAAGCGAGGTGCAGTTGATTACAATGTTGCTTCCTAAGGTTGGGAGCGATATAGCCCAATCTCTGGTGGCGGATTCACAACAGTCTGACGGGCTGCCGGTCTGGCCGGTGGCGAATGACGAGAGCGGTGTAATGGCGGGCGATCCTTCGGACGAAATTCTGGCTGGGATTTATGCGTTTGGCGGGCATGATTTCGATACTAAGGCGGCGATGACCGCCATGCTGCACGGTGCAACAGATCCAACCGCGCACATACGACTATACCCGGAACGCCCCGGACTCGCGGAGTATCTGAGCAAAGGTTATATCCCCAACACGGCGCAGATAAACGGCGCGGCATCTGTAACGCTTGAAGATACCAGCGCGGACTTTGCCATTGCGCAGTTTGGAAGGGCGCTAGGCAACACCGCGGTTGAGCGCCAGTTTCTGAAGCGCTCGGGATATTGGCGCAACATCTTCGATCCGGAGACAAAATACATTCGCGCACGTGACAAAGACGGAAAGTTTCTGCCGAACTTCAAACCAGGTCAGACAGACGGATTCATCGAAGGCGATGCGGCCCAGTACACACTCATGGTTCCGTATGATCTGACAGGGCTGGTGAATGCAATGGGCGGCCCAGAGGCCGTAAAGGCGCGGCTGGACGATTATTTCAGTCAATATGGCTCATTCCAGAATCAAGGGCCGTATTTTTTCATCGCGAACGAGCCAAGCTTTGGCAATCCTTGGATCTATAACTGGGCCGGTTATCCGTGGCGGACGCAGGAGGTGGTTCGCAAAACAATCAGAGACTTATTCACCGATAAACCGGATGGAGAGCCTGGCAACGACGATCTGGGTGCGACGTCATCGTGGATCGTGTTCGCGCAGCTAGGCTTTTTTCCAGAGATTCCGGGCGTTGGCGGGCTGACGACGAATAGCCCCGTGTTCCCTGACGTGACGTTGATGCTGGGCGATCATCCGCTACAGATCATTGCGGCAGGTGCCCCCGCGCGATTGTATGTGAAGAGTATCGCGCTCGACGGTGCACGAATCTTGAACTGGTGGATCGACTGGGACCGTCTCGCGAAGGCGAACAAACTGGTGTTTACATTGACTGGGGCTCCAAATAAAAACGCGAGCCAAGCGCCTCCGTCTTATCCGGGGCCAAACTAGATTACGGTTTAGATCGAATACAATCTAGGACGAATTTGCCAGAGGGGCACATGAGAACTTGCCCGAAAAGTGGATTTGCAAGGCGCACTATTCTAAATCGGACGCATTCGATCTATTCCGCGGAGACGCCGAACATCGATATTCGTAAGTAGGCGCAGGGATTGTAATGATGAATGCGGCGGAAATGCGGGAAATTCAGGTCGGCGTCTTTCGGAATATGAAGCAAATTCCGCAATTATGGAGAATGATTGTTCTTCTGTTTGTTTTATGCTCCTGCTGGCAGGCACATGCGCAGAACGCTCCTTCGCCTTCGCTACCAAAGATAGCAGGCAAGTTCACGGACATCACCGAGCAGAGTGGAGTACATTTCCTCCATCGCGCCTCTCATACCTCAAAGAAGTACCTGTTGGAGACAATGGGGTCTGGCGTCGCTTTGTTCGATTATGACAACGACGGGCGGCTCGACCTTTTTTTGGTGAATGGCGCAAAGATCGACGATCCGGAGCCATTGCACGGTACGCCGGAAAAATCGGGGCCGGAATATTACAACCGGCTCTACCACCAGCGGAAAGACGGGACTTTTGAGGATGTAACCCTCAAAGCAGGCGTACAGGGAACAGGATATGGCATGGGTGTTGCCGTCGGGGACTACGATAACGATGGCTACGAAGACCTTTACGTCACCGGCTATGGACACAATACGCTATATCACAACAATGGCAACGGAACGTTTACCGATGTGACGATGCAGGCCGGAGTCGAGGCGAGCGGTTGGTCCAGTTCCGCCATCTGGTTCGATTTCGACAACGATGGCAAGCTGGATCTGATCGTGGGCCGCTATCTGGATTGGGACTTCTCCGATCTATGGTGCGGGCAGCATCGGCCCGGCTATCGCGCTTACTGTCATCCGGACATTTTCAAACCGATCACACTCGTCGCGTATCATAACGATGGTCACGGCCATTTCAGCGATTGGACGGCAAGACTTGGACTGAACAAGCCAGGCCGTGCGCTCGGCGTTGCCATTGCGGATTACGATCACGACGGCAAAACCGATCTGTTCGTTGCCAACGATTCTATGCTGCAGTTTCTTTACCACAATCGAGGAAACGGAAAATTTGAAGAAGACAGCGAGGCCGCTGGGACCGCGCTTGATGGCGATGGCAACACCTACGCGGGAATGGGTGTCGATTTTCAGGACTACAACAACGATGGCTGGCCCGACCTCGTCGTGACCGACCTTGCACGTCAGCAATATGCGCTCTACAGCAATAATGGAGACGGCACATTCACGTACAGCAGTTATCTTAGCGGCTTGGGAAGCATGACCCTGCTGCACTCCGGAATGGGCATTATGTTTATGGATTATGACAACGATGGCTGGAAGGACATTGTAGTTGCTCAGGGACATGTGCTCGACAACATTCAATTGACGCAGCCGGGAGAGAGTTACATGGAGCCTCCTTTGCTGGCCCATAACGATCGTGGAAAATTCATCGATGTTAGCTCAGCTTCCGGCGCTATTTTCAACGAGCCGCTAGCCGGACGTGGACTTGCCATCGGAGATATCAATAACGATGGCAGGATGGATTTTGTTATTAGCACGAATGATGGACATGCACATATCCTGCGGAACGATACTCCCGACCGGAACCATTGGATACTGCTGGATCTAGTGGGACATACCAGCAACCGCGACGGCATCGGCGCCGTGGTGAACCTGACCACCAGCCATGGAGTTCAGGTGCGCACTGCGACCACCGGCGGCAGCTATCTCTCATCCAGCGACAAGCGCGTGCATTTCGGCATGGCAACCGACAACATAGCGAAGCAGATTGAAATCGATTGGCCCAGCGGCATTGTACAGAAACTTACGAATGTAAAGGCCGATCAGGTCCTCACTGTAGACGAACCCGCCCCAATTCAGGCAACAACGCCGCTTTTGAAATAGGCGGCGCTCCCGCCGTCGGCGCAATTTTGACTGTCGAGACCCGGCAATTTTTGAAATCAATGCGTCGACTTACGAGAAGGGTGGTCGCGCGCTTTATGTAAAGGGTCGTATACGCCTTTCACAATTCCTTGACCCTCTTGAATGGTGAAGTAGCGATCAACAGCGGGAACATTAATTTTCTCGGCGGTTCGATCGGGCCAGTGAATGTTCACTTGGTCCACCCTGCTGTTTGCACCCAACCCAAAGTGCACGCGTGAATCGTTGTTGGAAGCGAAGCTGCCCCCGCTGAGCACATCGCCCCGCTGGTGAAGGCCTCCAGCCGTCAAGTAAACGGTTGCGCCCGTGGCATCGCGCGGACTTTTCGGGCCGCCGATCAATTGGAACCCGACCCAGTGGTTGCTATTATGTGTCACATTGCGCAGCAGGACAGGCACGCCATCCATTTGATTGATGACGACATCGATTTTTCCGTCATTGAACAGATCGCCGAAGGCCACTCCCCGTGCTTTGTACGCCGCGGCCAGGCCTGTTCCCTTCACCGCGGGCACAACTTCGAATTTTTTCCCGTCGATATTGTGAAACAACAACGGGCGCTGCGCATAGCTGGTTCCCCAATTTTCACGATCAACCTCCGGGTATACATGACCGTTGCCCGCAAAGATGTCTTTCCACCCATCGTTATCGTAGTCCACAAATCCGTCTCCCCACCCCAGGAATGGAATGGTGATATTGGCGATGCCCATCTGATAACTGACATCGGTGAAGTTTGCATCGCCATCGTTCCGGTAGAGCACGTAATAGTCGTCGGAAAACGTGGTATTGTAGATATCGAGCAAGCCGTTGTTGCGGTAATCTCCGATGGCAATTCCCATCGAGGCTGTTTCTCTGCCGTCCGCATTCAACCCGTAGCCAGAGCTATAACTATCATCTTCAAACGTGCCATCGCCCTTATTTATGTAGAGATAGTTAGGCGTTGAATCGTCCGCGACGACCAGATCCACTCTGCCATCGTTGTTGAGATCGGCAAAAACCGAGCTGAGCCCGTAATAACGGTTAGGATCGCTCACGCCAGCCTTCACGCTGACATCAGTGAATGTGCCATCGCCGTTGTTATGGAACAGGTGATCCCCTTCACCCGCAAGGCCGCGGGGCCCGCACATCACATGAATGCCGCGGAATTGGCAGGATTGGGAGATCGTAGGATGTGCAATATCATAATGGACGTACCCGGGGACAAACAGATCCAGCCATCCATCTCCGTCATAGTCCCCAAATGTCGCTCCTACGGACCAGTTGCCTAGCGTTACACCGGCCTTCTCGGCCACGTCAGTAAACGTCTCGTCGTGATTGTTGCGGTATAAACGATTTTTCCCGAAGTTCGTCACGTAGAGATCGGGCCAGCCGTCGTTATCGAAGTCACCAACGGCCACGCCTTCTCCCCAGCGATCGTTGGTGACTCCCGCTTGTACCGTAACATTCGTGAACGTACCATCGTGATTGTTGCGGAACAGCGCTGCCTTAGGCGGGATGGTTTTGCCATCCATTGCATCGTAGGTCGAACCGTTCACCAGATAGATGTCCAGCCAGCCGTCGTGATCGTAATCCAACAGCGCTACCCCCGCGCCGACTGTGTCAAGAATGTATTTTTTCTCCGGCGTTCCGGTCCGTTCCCTCCAGGTAGTCAAGCCGGCTTTGCGCGCGATGTTTTGAAATATGATTGGACCCACGCTCGCATAACCGCCGTCCGTGATCGGACGCTTCTCGGTGTCGAGAACAGGCGCGAACGTCCCTCCCGTCGCAGCTCCGCTTCCACCTGCTTGTTGCGGCATGCCCCGCTGCCCATCTGATAGTGAGCCACTCGCTCCTTCGACAGCCCACGCTATCGTAGCCTCGGAGAAGATGCATAAGAGAATGCCTATCAGGCAGAGGGCGAGCAATGGAGATTCACATATGTTTCGCATCCAGGAACGCGCCGGGCAGTTACTTCGCGCCAGTCTATCACATGGAAAGGGCATGTTTTCGGATGTACGCTTCAGCAGGACCTCAGATTTCCGTTACGAATTTCTGGAAAAGCACTCTCTTCCTGTCCGGTGCGGCTCTTTGGCGGCCAATTCAACCGCCGCGCCCACGTGGGCACTTGCAGGCGTTATGAAACGATTCCCGTCCGCTTGTCTATGCATAATATAGTTGCCAGATCCTGATCGAGCTGGGAACCAGCATGTTCGCTGGTGACAGTGGTGCGAATCCTGGCGTTGCCTTCGAGTACGGTCGAAAATAGCAATTCCAATCGTCCCATCGATAGATGTGCACGTCGGCGCCGCAAATGCCCGGTTCTGCAGACCTGGCCAGCACATCGTTAATGGCTATGCCCGAGTCTACAGTTCCATCACCACGGCAGCGCTTTCAGGCGGAACGAGAATTTGTGCAGACGTAAACCTCGTTCGCGGCTCCTCCGGGGTTGCAATTGTCAATTGTGAAGCGTTAGGAATCATCACATTCAACGTGGCCGCTTGCGTATGCCCTTCGTTGGCCAAGACCACCGCTCGTTTTCCGCTGGCACGATCCACGAACACTGAGTAGAGAGGCTGCTTCCCGTCGTCTCCGGTGACTTTTACATTAAGAGTATCGCGGTATTCGCCATCCCAAAGAAATCTGCGATAGCGGCGTCGGAGCGCATCGATCTTACCTCCATAGGCCATGGTCTGCGGGAACTCGCTTAACCTACCCTTGAAGTTGCGGGGTTCATAGCTTATGTTGTAACGATGCAGCAACGCTCGGTTGAGCATAAGGCGGTCGTCCATCCCTGTCGCTGCAATCATGATCGGCAGTTGCGAGTCGATGTAGCGCTGAATTGCGACATGACCCGGGCTGATCCGCGTATAGTAAACGCGATAGCAGGTCAATTCCTGGTCGTAAGGAGCTTCTCCGGCAAAGAGAAACTTCTCCGGGTCCACTGCCCCGCGGAAATTCTCGGCGAACGGAACATCAGCCGAGTAGAGATAGGTTGGGACTGGATGCCCATGATCGGGCGAGAAGCAGTAATCCGCGGGCCCATGGTGGCAGACTTCATCGTAAAGAATGCCGCCGGCGTGAAGGTCGATGTTCTTCAGGAATTCGCGCTTCGCAATCTGTTGCCACGTCTTGCACGCCGTACACATGACGGCCAGACGCCGCGTATTGATGTCCGAAAGCTGGATCGGCGTCTGGTACTGATCGCCACCGCCTAAGCCGTAAGGCATTCCGTAAGGATCCATGGCCGCATACTTGTACAGTTCGCGTTTCCACCAGTCCGTTGTAATGTCGGAATAGACGTACTTATTGAAAAGAATGATCTCAACACCCATTTTGCGGGACTTATCGATAGCATTGCGCAGGTCCTCCGCAGTACCCAGGCGGGGATCCGTATCGAAGCACGGATAACCGCGATCCTGTCCGCCGACGTTCCATCCCGTCAGTTGGATTGCCTTCACCCCATATTGCGCGCAGTCGGCCGCGTAAGTCGTCAGATCTTTGTAAGGAAACAGGAGTCTGTCTTCGGAAGAATTGATCTGGATCTGTTGCCAGGAAACCACATCCTCGGCCCAGGAAGGAGAGATAGGAGCTCGCCACCAGGTGGAGCGCCACTTCCTATATAAGTCAGCCCCGGCATGCCAAGTGCCCCGGTAAGGCGAAACAACAATCGTTTGTCCGTACTTGCTGCTGTTAGGGCTGGCAAAAAGAAACTGTATCACGTTCAGGGTAAGACGGCCCGGCCGTTTAGTAGCGTAGTCGATGGCACTCTCATCGAACGAATTCACATATCCTGGGTGAAGCTGGAATTCGAACATGACCTTGTCTCTCAGTTTCGACTCATGCGCCGCTACATAGAGACCCTCCTGTTCGCCGGAGACAAGGATAAAGTTCCATGGAATCCAGTTATTCGCAATATAGGTCGGAAAATCCACGCCCCAGTAGCCCATGCCATCCGGGAAATTCGGCAGGAGAGGAGTCTTGTCCATTCCTCCGTAGGACCAGTTGTCTTCTTCAAGCTTCGTGCCATTCCCCGGCGCCCGCAAGTCCGCAAAGACCGGAAAGCTGATTGAATCTACTGGGTACTTTGAACGATTTTCTACGTAGCTGTGACAAATCAGCCCCGCTTCAGTAAGTGCAAGCGAAGTGCGGATCGTGATGTCCAGTCTTCCCGCATGAGGAGTCCGCAACTCAGCCCAGGTCATTTCCAAGCTCTTTCCATCTGCGGCCACTTTCAAATCCGCCAGCGGATTGCCCTTTTCCGTAACAAAATGGACGCTGCGGTTCGGCAGCGGCACATGAAGACGGAAACCGGAAGAATGCGTTGGTCCGTTTTGGATCCGCCAACCGGTCTGCTTGTTCTCGAGGAGCAGAAGAGCGCCAGACTGCCGATCGAAAGTCCAGCGCACTTGTTCGTCCTCCAGAGAGACAACCGCTGAATCGGAAACAGCTACAGCTCTTGCTTCCGGATGTTGAAGCACATCGAGAGCCGCACAGGAAACCAGGCCGCTGAGGAAGGATCGTCGATTCATGTCCATTGTCAAACCTTTCTATGTCTTGTTCCGGCTAGCTCGCCACATATTCAAGTAAAGCAAGAAGGCTTAAGCTGGATTCCCATGGC